>JBOFCV010000395.1:0-5429 GCA_051646305.1 Turicibacter sp. | reverse complement strand
CCATTCGTGATATCGATGATACAAAAGGGTACTTAACAGCTTTAGGAGCTAAACAAATTGCTGAGGTTAAAAAGAATGCGGCCATTGCCGAAGCCGAAGCAGAACGTGAACGTATGCAACGGATGTCCGAGGCAAAACGGTTAGGAAAAGAGGCTGAAATTAAAGCTGAAACTGAAATTGCAGCTGCTCAAAAGGAAAAGGAATTAAAAGTTCAATCGTATAAAGAAGAAGAGAAAAAAGCACAAGCAAAGGCGGACTTTGCTTACGAAGTTGAACAAAATATCGTTAAAAAACAAGTGATTGAAGCATTAAAAGATGCTCAATTATTTGAAGAACAACGTCAAACAGAGATTGCGGTTCAACAAGCGATTAAACAAGAAAAAGAGTTGGATGCAACCATTAAAAAAGTGGCAGAGGCTCAAAAATTTAAAGCAGAATTAGAAGCGGAAGCTAATCGTTATAAACTAATTAAAGTAGCAGAAGCAGAAGCTGAATCGATTAAGATAAAAGGATGGGCAGAGGCAGAAGCCATCCGTTTAAAAGGGCAAGCTAAAGCTGATGCAATGAAAGCAGAAGCGGAAGCGATGCGTGAAAAAGCAGAGGCTTATAAACAATATGGTGAAGCGGCAGTTATTCAAATGGTTGTTGAAAAATTACCTGAAATAGCTAAAAATGTTGCTGAGCCACTATCTAAAACTGAAAAAATGATTATTATTGATCATAGTGGTGACGGGGGAGCAGCAAAAGTTACAAAAAACGTGTCTAACATCATTGCTGAGGTACCTGAAGTCGTAAATTCTTTAACAGGAATCAATTTAATTGAATTAATAGGTTCACTAGGTAAATCTAAAAAAGAAGAATCACCAGCTGAATAAATATAAAAAGAGATGCTTATCCAATGGATTGAATAAGCGTCTCTTTTTTATATTGAATCGTTATTTAACTTCCATTTTACCTGTTACTTTTGAAGTCTCATCCATTGTAAATGTTGTTTTACATTTTTCATCTTTGAAATGAATATTTCCTTCAACTGTTGCATCAACAAGTTTGAAGTTTTCGGCTTCAACGTACACATCACCAACAACTGTTCCACCTTTAATAGTTGCACCAGCTTCTGTAAATGTTAATTTAGGAGCTGTTAATTTATAAGAAGCTGTTTTTTTACGATCTGCATCTTGGTCATAAAGGGCTAATAAACGTGGCGTCACAGCATCACCTTTTTTAAGACCTCCGTTAAACACTAATTCTTTATCAGTTTTGATGTCATTTCTTAAAATAACAATCCAACTGTCTTTGACTGCAACATCTAGAGATTTATCATCTTTTGCTTGAGATGGACCAGTTGTTGTGTCTGTTGTTGTGTCTGGTGCAGGTGTTTCAGTTTTAGGGGGATCAACAGGTGTTTCTGTTTTTTTACTACATGCACCTAATAAAACAGTCGCAACTAATAATGAACTGATTACTAATTTCTTATTCATAGCAGATTCCTCCGAAATTCAAGTTTTATCTTGAATGTATTTTCTATATTAATTTTCCCATTTTGCATCATATTATTAAAAAATATAGAGAATTTAAAAAGTAATTTTTAGAGATGAGTATTAGTGAGAATATTTCAAAGGAATTCATGTGAAATCTAAGATAAAACAAATATAAATAGTACATTTTTACTTATATTGTATGAAAAAATGATTAAAGGTACAAAAAAAAGAGACTCCAATAGGAGTCCCTTTCGAGAAAAATAAGTAAAGATGAACTTACAGGTTCAAATTTAACGTAAACGTAAAATTACGCTTGGTTAACTGATCCGAATAATTCCATTTTTTCTTTAACACATGCTTTGATTGCTTCGAATCCTGGGTTTAATAATTTACGAGGGTCAAATCCTTTACCTTGTAAATCTTTTCCAGCTTCGATATATTTGCGAGTTGCATCAGCAAATACTAATTGGCATTCAGTATTAACGTTGATTTTAGATACTCCTAAAGAGATCGCTTTTTTGATCATTTCTTCGTTAATTCCAGTTCCACCGTGTAATACTAATGGAGTGTTTCCAGTTGCTTCATTGATAGCTTCTAAAGCATCAAATGCTAATCCAGTCCAGTTAGCTGGGTATTGACCGTGAATATTTCCGATTCCAGCTGCTAACATTGTAACACCTAAGTCAGAAATTGATTTACATTCAGCTGCATCAGCAACTTCACCTTTACCAACAACACCATCTTCTTCTCCACCGATTGATCCAACTTCAGCTTCTAAAGATAATCCTTTTTCAGCAGTTAATTGAACCATTTCAGTCGTTTTTGCGATGTTTTCTTCGATAGCATAATGAGAACCATCAAACATGATTGAAGAGAATCCAGCTTCCATAGCAGCTTTAGCCCCTTCATAACTTCCGTGGTCTAAGTGTAGAGCAACAGGAACTGTAATGTTTAAGTATTCAATTAAACCTTCAGTCATAGCTGTGATTGTTTTGAAACCACCCATGTATTTTGCTGCACCTTCAGAAACACCTAAGATAACTGGTGAGTTGTTTTCTTGAGCCGTTAATAAAACAGCTTTTGTCCACTCTAAGTTGTTGATATTGAATTGACCAACTGCGTATTTACCTTCGTAAGCTTTGTTTAACATATCCTTAGCAGAAACTAACATGATGTAACCTCCATCGTATCTCTAAATTATAGGCATTGAGAATTAAATAATTACTTATCTAGTTTTCTCTTCCTAGAAATAATTATAACGGTTTTTGCATGAAAAATAAATAAAAATGTTTCATTTTCCACTTTTGTTTGGTAAAAATATCACAAACTCACTTGGTAGATTATTTCAAAAGCAAATAAAGATCGCTTCTGATATAATAGAGCATAGGTTTTTTAACTTTAAAATTTAGAAATTAGAGGGTTGTATCTCATGAGAAAATTTAAAAAAGTATACATAGAAATTACGAACATTTGTAATCTAAGTTGTGAATTTTGTCCGAAAACAAATCGTACTTTAAAGTTTATGCAAGAAGAGGAATTTGAAACCATTGTCAAAAAAGTAAAACCGTATACGGATCATATTTATTTACATTTGATGGGTGAACCGTTATTAAATCCAAATTTAAAGTCATTCTTAGATATCAGTCATCAACAAAATTTAAAAGTGAATTTAACAACGAATGGAACCTTACTACCGAAAGTAAAAGATATTTTAATCGCATCACCTGCCATCCGTCAAATTAATATTTCATTACATAGTTTCGAAGCAAATGAGTCTCATTTAACACTTCAAAGTTATGTAGAGCAGGTGGGGGCGTTTGTTAATGAAGTTATCGTAAACAGTTCGATTATTATTTCGATAAGATTGTGGAATATGGATAGCCAAGAGCTAAAAGGAAGTAATTCGTTAAATCAAGATATTATTGATCTGCTTCAAGAAGTTTTAGTACCTGATGTAGCTATTCGGGAAAGTCTTGAAAATAAAAGTAGTTTGAAGTTAAAGCCTAATCTGTATTTAAATATGGCAGAGAAGTTTGATTGGCCGGATATTGAGTTGATGCAAACGTATGAGCATGTGTTTTGTTATGGATTGCGTGATCAAATGGGAGTTTTGGTGGATGGAACAGTCGTGCCGTGTTGTTTGGATAGTGAAGGCAATATTCCATTAGGAAATTTATTTGAATCTGACTTAGGTGAGATTATTGAATCACAACGAGCGAAGGCCATTTATGATGGATTTTCAAATCGCTGTGCGGTTGAAGATTTATGTAAACGATGTGGGTATGCGAAACGCTATTAGAAAAGAGGATGCAATTTTTTGCATCCTCTTTTCTAATAGTTTAATTTATTTTGTAGGTGTAACGGTAGGTTTAGCCGTTATTCTTGTATAGCGACGATTAATATATAATCCAACTAATGCAGCAACTGGTACGGCAACAATCATTCCTAGGGCTCCTAAATAACTTCCACCGACTAAGATAGCGATAAAAATCCAAACGGGTGATAATCCCACACTGTCCCCAAGGATTTTAGGTTGAATGAAATAACCATCGACTTGTTGATAAGCAATTAATAAGACAAATCCTAGAATAGCCATGTTCATACTTGTGAAAAGTCCAAGTAAGAAAGCAAGGGCTGCGCCAATGATAGGTCCTACATAAGGAATAATATTTGTGATTCCTGCAACGAGTCCGATCACGAGGGCGAATGGATGACCGATGATAAGTAAAAGAGTAGCAGAAGCAATACCAACTAATAAGGCATCCAATAATTGTCCGACGATAAAGTTACCAAAGACCACATGCAAGTCATGTAAGAAGGCTTTGATTTGATCGTGGATTTTTTTAGGGAGGATGACAAATCCTAATTTGTTGATACTTTTAAAAATTGACTCTTTTTCCTTTAAGAAATAGAAAGTTAAGATAACAGTCACAATAAAATCTAAAATAACGCCGGTTAAGTTAGTTACAACCCCCGTTCCCAAATTCAAGATGGCTGTTCCTATTAAACGTAGTGTCTCAGAAGTCCATGAACTTAATTGTATTAATTGTTCATCGGTAATTAAGTGCGTTAATTCTTGCAACCAGTCTGTGAAGGCCACTTGATACTTAGGTAAAGAGGCGAGCAACATTTCTACATTTTGAAATAAAGGAGGAATAATTAAGTTAATGATAAATTTTGAACACCAAATGGCGATTCCTAAAATAATAATAATACTTAAAAGTCTTCCAACTCCATTATTAAGTTCTTTTTTACTCAGTTTTTTTACCATCCAATTCAGCTTTCTTTGGATAAACATAACGGGTCGGAATAAGATATATGAAATTAAGAAGGCATAAAAAACAGGAGCTAAGACACTAAACAGTGTGCTGATAAATGAAAAGACACCGCTCAATATCGTTTCGCTATGTAATGATAAGCGATAAATAAAAAACAAGATGGTTCCCACAAGGATAGTTGTTAAGCCGATACTCAGGTGCTTACCCTCAATTTTTAATTTTTCAAACATGTAAAATCCCACTTTCTAAATATAATGCTTAATTATGCCATATAAATATTTGATATCCAAACATTTCTATACAATTTATACAAACATGCCACAACTGAACGAATGGGTATTTTGATCACTTTCTAACGATTTAGATGAAGTGCAACATAACAAAATTATGACTTATCTAACTATTATTTACCCAAGTAACTAGGCTTATACATTCATATGTCTAAAATATCAAACACTTATTACATTAAAAGGGTTAAAACTTACAACTATATACCTATAAGTAGTAATAGTTGTTATTATCAAGAAGAGCAATTAATGCAGACGGTTAACTATATAATTTAAAGTGAGGAGATTTTGAAATGAATTTAAAAAAACTGTGTATGACGACAACAACAGCTTTTGCTTTAACCTTTATGATGAATGGAATGGGAGCTTTTGCACACGGATATATT
>JBOFCV010000391.1:0-2957 GCA_051646305.1 Turicibacter sp. | reverse complement strand
ACTTCAATCCCTGGATGGGATAACATTCAACCGATCCCATCGGGACAATCTCTTTTTTTTCCTGGCGCATACGCCAGCATTCCGGCCTCACCATCTTCTGCTTCTATTCAGGGAATAAAAAACACGCTGTCGAAGCTCTGCCCAGGAAAAGGTTATTTTATCTCTATAGAAGCGGACAGGGGCACTGGTGTTGACGATCCTATATTAACAATAAGATCAGGAACGACAACGGCCTCTATTCCTGTAACTGGCTATGGTGTTTTCAATTTTAACTTCACTCCAAGTACAGATGCTTTTTTAGAAATATACAATGGAAATTTTGGGTCTGATTCAACACTAGAGATAAGAAGCGTTAAGGTTAATATTGCATTCCCTATTCATTATGTGCTAAAATACGACACATCACTTGGAACAAGCGGTTTAGGTTCTGGCAAAAACTATGAGTTCGATTATAAAGAATCCTGGGGAGAATCCTTTACCCTTCAACTATACGGAAATGAGAACGGTCTTGGCTTCATTTTCAAAGAAAATGTTTTTATGCCAGCCATAAGAGTTCAGGCTTCAATAAGGAATAGAGAATATGAGTATGAAAAAGAATCTAATATTAATGATAGCGGATTTGAACAAATAAACTTTGGAGATATGAGAAAATATAGATTTCTTGACGTTGAAATAATTCCCGACTTTATTCATGACTTTTTAGCATTATCCGCTATAACTGATTTATTCTATATTGTTATTGATCAGGGAAATAAAAACATTGCTGCTAGATTTATTGTTAAACAAGAAGAATACGAGCCACTCTATAATGATGCACTAGACAATTTCGCGCCAGTTACCCTTAAAATTGGCAGGCCCCAGCAATTTGTAAGGAATATAAACTCAGGAGAGGAAAATAATATTGTTTTTTGATTAAATTTGTTTTTTTGATTAGTGGCTTGATCAAAATATTAAACTTAATTATTTTATAGATGAGCATACTATCTTATTCATGCGCAGAGCTTGGGCAATATTTGCTCAATAACTGTGGTGAAGAGTTGCTAACCGAGCTTTCACAGGCAATATTATTAGATGAAGGCCACGGAATAACCAACTTTTCAAATCCTGCGCAATATACAGCCGCATTAAATGCGGGAACAGCAACGCATTTACCTGCTATATTGGCAAGTATTCCTGATCCTGCACCAAGCGCGGTATCTCCAAATGTAGCTGGCGAGACAGACACCGTAACAACATATGACCGTACCGCAACTATACTAGACGGAAACGTTAACCTAACTAATGACACGTTCTGGGATTCAGCAACTGTTGGACGTAGATTTGCTGGCATTGTATTCTACAATGGATCAGATGAAGATAACCCGCATGTTATTGTGATTATTGGAAGAATAAAGATCACAGGCGGTCTAGGAGCGAACAATGGAGAGAACCAACGTTATTCCCTCACATTAGGATGGAGGCGTAAAACAGGCCCAAGGCACTACCCAGCACCAGCGGGCATATTTGATTAATGACAACCGGTATTGTTTTACTTGCATATGGGAAACCTGGCTATGCGTATGCCGCATATAACATGGCCATGAGTATAAAGTATCACGGTTGTAAATTGCCTATTTATTTATTTGCTTCAAGAGGCACCTTTGACGGGGTGCCTTTGAATTTTTTTGATGAAATAAAGTGGATTGATGAATCATTTTATATGGATGGAAGAACTTTAAATGTCGCCAGAAGCAAAATAGAAATACTTAATCATCTTCCTTTTGATCAAAATATTTATCTTGATGTTGATGGCATGGCCTTAAAGGATTTAACGCCTTTTATAAATGAAATAATTTTTAGTGATAAACCATACATGACCGATGTAATGGGAAGTGGAAATTATGGAGAAGATATTCTATATGATGCATGGGCTAAACACGAAGTTGCTTGGCCTTTTTTTGATTTGGATAAAGAAGATAAGTGGCGAACGATTCAAAGCTCTTGGGCTTATTTCAGAAAATGTGAATTCATAAGTTCAATATATGGACTATTACATCATTATTTAGAAAAGCGATACCCTATTTCTGAATTAAAAATGCGATGGGCTAAGGGACAATTACCAGATGAATTATTGTTTTCTGGCGTATGTGCCAAATTGGATTATGACCCATCATTTAAAACAACTCCTGTTTTCTTTGGAAATCATTTGCAAAAAACTACAACAGAAGTAATAAATGACCACTATATATTGTCTATGTACGGAAATGGTGGAAGTGGAGGCACAACAACTAAATTGCATTGGCAAGAGTTTTATAGCTCAGAGCTATGGAATATATCTCAAAAAATGGGTGGTTTATGGTACAAGAGAGAATATGTTATGAGAGATAAAATTTTGAATACATAGTATGAGCATATTAATCGATAATGAATTTGAAATAGGAGAGCTTATTTTTCTTAAAACATGTAAAGATCAGGTGCCTAGAATTATAACGGGAATTTTGGTAAGAAAAAAAAGTCATGTTTATTACATATCAAATGGCGAAAATGAAAGCGCGCATTATGACTTTGAAATAAGTAGAGAAAAAGACGTTAAACTCGCAACAACTAATTAATGGTATTCATAACAAGCATTTCTCCTAGGCACGTATTAGAGGACAGGCAACAACAGGCTACTTCAACATGGCTTACTCATGGCCAGGTTTATTCATTAAATCACCCAGATGAAATAACTGTTTTAAAGAAACAAGGATATGATGAGAGAATCGTTTTTGTTCCAACATACCGAACACAGGAAAACCTGTTTAGGAAAAAATATGTTTGCTTAAACGCGTTAACCGACTTTATTAAGCAAGAAAATTTTGATCGTGCATGCATCATTAATTCTGACATATGCATTACAGAGGACAAGTCCGTTATAGAAATGATAAAAGGCGAGATGATGGACAGTTTTGTTTATCTCCATCGTTGGAACTTTAATG
>JBOFCV010000377.1:0-2774 GCA_051646305.1 Turicibacter sp. | reverse complement strand
ACTTCAATTCCATTGTATGCGGAAGAATTGGATTTTATTACAAAAAAAGGAGTAGATATAATTTCTTCTATCCCTTCATTCTCTTAAAATTTAATTATCTCAAACTGTCCAAATTTCTCATAAATAACAGCTTCAGTTTTTATAACACGTTCCTATGGATTATAATTCTCATCACTATATAATGAGCTGTGGATATCTTTTCCCCACCCTTGATAACCTCGAATCATATACAACGAGTTATCCCCTTTTCTCGTATCCGCATACATCCCAGATAGAATTTGGAAACATTGAATATTGGCCAAATCAACTTTTAATACCTTTATTGATCATTCAATCAATTCATCTTTAGTCAGATTAGTTTCTATATTCCCAAAACAGCTATTGAGCAAATCAAATTGCTGATTATAATTAACCAGTTTAACCTTATCAAAAATTGCTATCATTACCTGACTTTGACGTCCATTCGGCCATAATCACTATCAATAGCGCGGTTTCTCATAAATCCTAATGCGTCTATTCCAGTAGCTAAATTTATTCCATCAACCTCAACACCGCCTACATCATCCACTAAATTCTCAATCGCAAAAAAATTGAAGATGGCATCCCCTGTAATACCCGAATAAAATTATAATTAAACGTTTGTAAAGTACGTTTTGGCCCACCATACCAATACGTATGATTTAGCTTATCAAAATCATTTATTTCCCCAGGAATAAAAATCAACATATTCCGCTGCAAAGACGTAATGGTTCGTCGATTATTCGTTTTATCCAATGTTAAAACCTTCATTGCATCACTTCTAGAGTTCGTCATTTCATAATAATCATCACGAATATCTACACCAAAAATAGCATCATATTTGACTTGCCATATTTCCTCTAAATCCAATACAGATTCATCAATAAAAACCACCTTTTCAATCTGATTCGTCACAATCATTTTTTCAAAAGTAGAATCAATTGTATAATTAACAAAAGTTGCGCCATATATCACTAAACCAAATACAGTACCTAAAAATAGCCAAATTTTATTACTTTTCAAAAATAATTTCCCCATCACCTATTCCATAAGTTTCGCATGTACAATCGTTCTAGCATCTGTATATTCATAACTACAAGTCCATAACGTTAAAATCTGATCATCAATCGTGGGCTTAACAGAGCTTTCATATAAAGACAAACTAATAGCTTTATCAAGATAAGCACCATACGCCTCATCATCCAAGAAGTCATTCATTAAAATCGTAGAATCTGCAGGGGTTACATATACTGAAAACACTTCGTATTGGCGCTCGGCTGTTGAATCAGTCAAAAAAATTTTTGAGTTTTGGGAAAAAAACTCTCTATTTTTGAATTGTTCCAACGCTTGAAACATTGTCTTATCACGCATATTATGTCCATAAATAATCAAATTGCTATCCTTATATAGATCATTCCGATAATCTAAGAATATAGTCCCATTTTTAGATGGATTCTTATTAAAATCGTGAGTTAAGTAATAATCGTTGTTACTTATTTGGACTACCGGATAATCAATATTTGTGTCTTCAATCTGAATCCAACACTGATAATCTTCATTTATTCGTTTTAATTTTGAATACGATGTTTCAAGGGGATTATTTTGATTATTCTTTGTATAGGCCATAACCTTAATTTCATCATATACAACTCTTTCCTTATAGTAATCCCATTGCTTCGCTCCAAGCTGATAAACTGAAAAGATAAAAACAAAAATCAGGAAAAAATACATTATTTTCCGCATATTTTACCTCCTAATATATTTTAGGGTAAAAAAAATTGAGATAGATAGTCCTCAAAAACTATCTAATCTCAGTTTAATCATTCATTTTTTTAGATACAATTTTATTTCTTAGTAATAATGCCCCGCTACCTAACGCAATTATCACATAAAACATCGAACTTGAATCACCTGTACCAGGTGTTTGTGGGAAAATAGAATTTGGTTTATCAGGATTGGGTTTATCCGGGGTTGGCTTTAACTGCTCCCCTTCTCGTTGGGCACTAAATATCCAGTTTACCTGAACAATTTGATTTTGATAATCACTTGTCGTTGTCGCTCCATCTAACTTTATCTCTGCTATTAATGTTTCACTTTCTCCGGGTTGAATGGTCCCTAAATAAATTTCCTGATCTAACCCATTCTCACCACTTACTGGACCTTCATAAATAACCTCGTCTTTATGCGTGACCGTTAATTGAATTTTATCAAGTAAGTCATAATCTTGTTTTTCGGTAATACGATGAGCTCTTAAATATAACTCAAACGAAGATTTATCACTATTTTTAATTTCAATAATGCCACTTTCTTGATCACCAGGCATCATATCCAAATGTTCTAAAAACCGATTATCTGGAATAGTAACTAAACCCGACGCATCGCCTTCCAAAGTAACATTGGAAGGGAGCGTGGTAGCTGCTAAAATACTAACTGGTGAAAAGATAAAGACGAGAAATGCAATAAGATATTTACAAACAGATTTACTCATCTTATCCCTCCAGGAAAATTAAAGTCTAAAATAATTATTTTGCACCTTTATAATGTGAAATAGCCTCTTCTAATAACTCCTCAACAGCTGTCACATCTGTTGTTGCTACATCTTTTAACCATGCATCTTTGTATGCATCATTTTCGATTTGAATTGCTTGCGCCGTTACAATAACATCAAAGAATTTGTTTCCAAAAGTTTGTGCATCTTCTGTTGTTAAACTTGGATTAATCGTTACATCATCTAATACTTTTTCAGTTTCTCCACC
>JBOFCV010000370.1:0-15031 GCA_051646305.1 Turicibacter sp. | reverse complement strand
AAAATAAAATAGCTGTAGAAAACATTTGAATAACGAAAGCGATTAGTATAGTTAAATAAATTTTTTTGTTACGTAAAAGCGGAAAATAAATTCAAATCAAAATTCAGAAATCATGCCTGAATAGTTAATGTTTCACTTTAAAAAAAACACAGCGGGTCAATAAGAAGAATTTTTTTTAAAAATTTTCAGATAATGGTTTATTAGTTAATGATTTATTTTATCGAGTATTAAGGATATGAATGAAGAATATGTGGAAAATAAAAAAGTAATGTGATATGTGATAAAAAGATAAATAGTAATTTGCTTTAAAAAATAAGTAAGAACTGATTATTTTTTAATAAATTATGTAAAACATTTCGCATTGCAAGCGCTTAAATATCAAAAAGTCAAGAATAAATTATGATTTATGAAAGAATCGATATCTTTTTTTGCTATTAAGTAGTTTTTTGTTGTATAATAGATAAGTATGAAAATTTTATAAAAAATGCCAACGAGATTGAGGTGCGAAAATGAACACTGTAAATATTAAAAATATCGCAATCATTGCCCACGTTGACCACGGTAAAACAACACTTGTGGATCAATTATTGCGTCAAGCGGGAACTTTCCGTGAAAATGAAGCATTAACTGAACGTGTAATGGATTCAAATGATATCGAGCGCGAGCGTGGAATTACAATTTTAGCTAAAAATACTGCAATTGACTATAAAGATTTCCGTATTAACATTTTAGATACACCTGGACATGCTGACTTCGCCGGTGAAGTTGAACGTATCATGAACATGGTTGATGGTGTATTATTAGTTGTAGATGCTTACGAAGGTACAATGCCACAAACACGTTTCGTTTTAAAGAAAGCTTTAGAACAAAAATTAACACCGATTGTTGTTGTTAATAAAATTGACCGTCCAGCGGCTCGTCCTGAAGAAGTAGTAGATGAAGTTTTAGAATTATTCATCGAACTAGGAGCAGATGAAGATCAATTAGACTTCCCAGTTGTTTACTGTTCAGCATTAAACGGAACTGCAAGTTTATCTGACAACCCAGAAGACCAAGAAGAAAATATGACTGCAATTTTTGAATCAGTTTTAGAACACATTCCATCACCAGACATGGATCCAACAGGAACATTACAATTCCAACCTGCCTTATTAGACTACAATGACTATGTAGGACGTATTGGAGTTGGGCGTATCGTTCGTGGGACAATCTATGCTAACTCAATGGTTTCAATTTGCCGTTTAGATGGAACAAAACAACAATTCCGTATTACAAAATTATTCGGATTCTTAGGATTAAAACGTATTGAAGTTGAATCAGCACAAGCTGGAGATATCGTTGCAATCGCTGGATTACCTGATATTAACGTTGGGGAAACTGTTTGTGAAATCGGTAAAGAAGAAGCATTACCAATCTTACATATCGATGAACCAACATTAAAAATGACATTCTCTACAAACTCAAGTCCATTTGCTGGAACTGAAGGTAAATTCGTAACAGCATCAAAAATTGATGAGCGTCTTTATAAAGAAGTTCAACGTGATGTTTCATTAATCGTTGAACGTGTTGGAACGGCTGAAGAGTGGGTTGTTTCAGGACGTGGAGAGCTTCATTTATCTATCTTACTTGAAAACATGCGTCGTGAAGGTTTCGAATTACAAGTTTCTAAACCAACTGTAATTCTTCGCGAAATTGATGGTAAAATGTGTGAACCATATGAGTATGTTCAAATTGAAGCACCTGAAGAAAATGTTGGTAGTGTCATTGAAGCAATGGGTAACCGTAAAGGTCAATTACAAAACATGATTCATAATGATAGCGGACAAGTTCGTTTAATTTATGATGTGCCATCACGTGCATTAATTGGATTCATGACTGAGTTCTTAACAATGACTAAAGGTTACGGAATCTTAAACCATACATTCTCTGAATACCGTAAAATGGAAAAAGGTAGCTTAGGAGAACGTAAAAATGGTGCTTTAGTTTCTATGGAAAATGGAAAAGCTACAACTTATTCATTAATGGGACTAGAAGACCGTGGTATCATGTTCATCGAACCAGGAGCTGCAATCTACGAAGGTATGATTGTTGGAGAAAACAATAAAGATTTAGACTTAGCAGTAAATGTTGTTAAAGCAAAACAATTAACAAATAACCGTTCTGCTGGTAAAGATAATACTGTTGTTCTTAAAAAAGCTCGTCAAATTACACTTGAATATGCATTAGAATATATCGCAGACGATGAGTTAGTAGAAATTACACCTCAATCAATCCGTTTACGTAAAAAAGTTCTTAATGCTAATGAGCGTAAAAGAACAACTAAACGCTAATAATAGATTCTAAAATGAGTTGATTTCTAGTACGTTCCTTGATATCATAATACTAATTGAAAAATTACTTATGATACGGGGGACGACAAAATGAAATTGACAATTGAAGAACAAATAATAAATGGAGTTCCCATTTCTCATTATCGAATCGATGATGATCAACCTAGAAAACTAATTATTGGATGTCATGGTTTTATGAGCCATCGCTATTCAACAATTAGTGATGTTAGTTTGCAACTAGCACGAAGAGGTTATCACGTTGTGACGTTAGATGCATTTATGCATGGAGAAAGAGGGGACTCTTCTTTTTTAGAGGCGTCTAATGAAGAACAAGGTGAAAAGTTATTTGATATCATCTTTCAAACAGTGAAAGATATAAAAATGCTTATTGAACATTTAAAAGAGATTGAAATCATAGATTCAACTAAGATTGGGATTACAGGTATCTCAATGGGAGGTATGATGTCGTATTTAGCTGCAGCTACAATTCCAAAGATTTCAGTTGTTGCAGAAATGATAGGGACTCCAGACTATATCACATTTGTTAATGATATCTTAGCTGAACCAGAACAAATTGAGATGTATCAAAGTAAGTTGGAACAAATAGCGCCATTTAATCCAATTGATCGATTAGTTCAACAAAAACCAATACCAATTTTGATGTGTCATGGTCGTCAAGATGAAGTTGTTCCCATTAACAGTGTGAATCAATCATATAAAGTCTTGAGACGCTATTATAAAGAACAAGACTGCCAAAATCATGTTAAATATTTAAAGTATTTCTGTAAACATGAAGTGCCATCTGAAATGAAACGCGCTGTTTATGATTGGTTTGAATTACATTTATAAGAAATTTCATCTTCTTATCCACTTTCAAAATGATGAATTAGCGATTTGTTTTATAGGATTGTGAGAAATTAAAAAATGAATTTTTACTAAATAAATAAGTATGAACGTTAATAATAAAAGCGGCTTTAATCGAACCTCGTATTTGATTAAAGTTTTTCTTTTGGAATGAGATACAAATATTGTTAATAAAGTGATATAATGGTTAAGATTATGGAAATGGAAAATGGAGGGGTTTTTGTGCAGTACCGTCACTTTAAAAAATTAGGATTAGATATCTCACTATTAGGATTTGGATGTATGCGTTTTCCAACTATTGCAGATGGAACAATAGATGAAGTCGAGTCACAAAAGATGATTGATTATGCCTATGAGCAAGGGGTAAACTATTTTGATACAGCATGGATGTACCATGGAATTGGTGTAAGTGAACGATTTGTTGGGAAAGCATTAGCAAAATATCCTCGTGAGTCGTTCTATTTAGCAGATAAATTTCCATTATGGGAAGTTAAGTCTGAAGAAGATATTGAAAAGATTTTCAATGAACAATTAGAACGTTTAAATGTAGAGTATATCGATTTTTATTTAATACACGCCTTAAGTGGTAGCCGTTGGCAAGAAGTTTTAGATTATAATTTATTGTCATATCTTGAAAAATGGAAAGCGGAGGGGAAAATAAAATATATTGGATTCTCTTTCCATGATGATTTAGAAGGATTTAAAACAGTGGTGAATGGCTATGATAAATGGGAATTTTGTCAAATTCAATTAAACTATATGGATACAAACCATCAACAAGGGATGGAAGGGTATGATATTCTAGTTGAAAAAGAGATTCCTTGTTTAATTATGGAACCGTTAAAGGGTGGGGCCTTATCACAGTTACCTGATGAAGTGAAACGTCCATTTACAGAATTAGAACCAGATTCAAGTGTTTCATCATGGGCACTTCGTTATGTCGCAAACTTACCTGGGGTACACATTATTTTAAGTGGAATGTCTTGTTTGGAACATGTGAAAGATAACATTAAAACGATTGAAAACTTTTCGCCATTAACTAAAGTGCAACTAGCTGCGATTGAGAAAGTTAAATCTGTTATTGAAAATCGTGTGCGAGTTTCTTGTACGGGGTGTAATTATTGTATGCCATGTCCAGTAGGTGTCGATATTCCTCAAAACTTTAGAGTCTTAAATCAATATAGTATGTATGAAAACAAAGGGAGTGCAAAGTGGGGATACGGTGAATTAATTAAGAATGCCGCTGATGCGAGCATTTGTGTTGAGTGTGGTGCTTGCGAAGGTCACTGCCCGCAACATTTATCGATTATTAAGGATTTGAAGTGTGTACATGAAGAACTTTTCGTTCTTTAGTGTGCGTTCTTGATTTTTAAAGTGGCTTGTCGGGAGCATTTAATAATATAAGATTCATTTTAAGAAATCCCACTTGATTGATGAAGTGGGATTTACTTTATTATAAGATAGGTGGAGTAAGTATGGATAAACAAATAAATGATAAGATACGTAATAAAGAATATACTTGCTTAATTGCAGGAGAAGAGATATTTTTTTCTTCGAAAAGGTTTGGTGTGTTGCCTCTTATTGAATTTTTTGAAAGTAAAATTTGGACAGAAAAGCGTGGTAAATTTATTATAGCGGATAAATTGCTAGGGAAGGGGGGCGCGATGTTTCTTATTCATATGGGATGCTTTGAGACTGTATTTGCCTCAGTCATGACCGATGAAGCTTATGATTTATTAGTAGAAAGCGGTCTATCCGTTTCTTTTGATGTAAAAGTTCCACATATTCTGAATCGAATGAAGAATGATCTATGCCCAATTGAAAAAATTGCTCAGCAGGCATCTATAGATACTTTTGAAACATATTATCAAGAATTGATGACGTTTTATAAAGGGATAGGTCAAATATAAAAAAAAAAGCTCTAAGTCTAGAGCTTTTTTTTTTTATATTATTGTTTTGGTCCTTTTGAAATGACTACGTTAATAATGTCACCAGAGCTAGCATTAAATCCAGCTTGGCGATCCTGGCTTGCCACTTTTCCATCCTCAGTGTTTGAGTAATCGTAATTGAAGACGCAAACTAATCCATTTTCCTCGCATCTAGCACGAGCATCCCATTCATTTAACCCTAATAAATCAGGAATTGTTAAATGTCCACCTAAATTTACGACAACTTGGATAGTTGCCCCCGTATCTACGCGACGGTCATAAATTGACTGTGCCATAATTTTATTTTTTTCAGCTGTATCTGTATATTGGTAAGTGATATTAGGGGTAATTCCCGCCCCTTTTTTATTTTGCTCATCAACCCAAGTCATAAATTCTACTTCAGTATTTCCAATAAAATTAGTCACTCCAACTTTACCTAAAGACATCGTCATATTAATTAAATCACCTTTTTTGATGATATCACCTGTTTTAATGTCTGACTCAATAATTGTATTTGCGCTAACTGTATTATGATATTTTTCTGTCATAATGAGCGTTACGACATTAGTAGTTGCCCATGTTTTGATTTCTTCGACACTCATGGCTGCTAAATTTGGAACTGTAATCCCAGGTCCCGTTGAGATTTGGATGGTTAAAGTCTCTTTTTTAGGATTAAAACTTGTAGAAGTTTCGATACTTTGCGAGATAGCTTGACCCTCAGCAATTGTATCATGAGCCACTTTTTCAAAGACCACGGCTACACCATTTTTTTGTGCCCATGTATTGATTTCAGCTTCAGTTTTTTTACTTAAGTCAATCATATCAACCATAAAAGGTGAGCCAGTCGATACGTAGAATGTTACTTTTGTTTTACGTTTGAATTCTGTTATGTTTTTATCAATATCCATTTTAATGAAGTGGTCTTTTTCAACATCTTCATCAGATAGTGTTTTTAACGTAGCATTTATTAACTTATTTTCTTCAATCCAAGTAGAAATAGAGTCATAAGTCCATGTATTATCAAACGTTGGGAAATCAACAACTACTTCTGGATCAATTCCAAGTGACATTAACAAGGTTAAATCACTACCTTTTTTTACTTTCTTCCCAGCAGCGATATCTTGTTGAATTAGCTTCCCTTTTTCAACCTCATTATTATATTCTTCAGTATACAACATTAACATATTATTTTTACTTCCCCACGCAGCGATTTGTGAAGGTGTATATGATGAAAAGTCTGGCACCTCAACCTTATTTCCAAAAATCATGAATAAGACAATCCCTAGCACTGCAATGACCCCACACCCAATTGCAATAATCTCATTCCTTTTTTTATTAGGATTTACAAAGCGTTCATACTTTTCATCTGTTTTCATCGTTACCCCAGAAGATTTTTTTTGTGTTTCAGGTGCGGATACAGTTGGAGTTGGTGTAATAGGTTGCGTAAAGTCCATTTTAATACTAGGTTTCTCAATAGGTGATTCATTAACACTCCCCTCTGTTACTGAATGTTCAGTATTAGTGTTAGATTGAATCGGTGATTCAACAGTAGGTGGTGCCTCATTAGGCGTTACCTTAGGTGCTTCATTCGACTCGTTATTTAGAAATGTACTGAAAAAATCTTTATTATTATTATTACTCATACTTACCCTCCATTTTTATCTGATTTGCATTTGGTATTTTGAAACGTTTCTCCCAGTGTAACTACCTAGTTTGCAAATGATTACTATAATTATACTCTTACATTTTTATCCCTGTCAAACTTAATTAGACTTAGTTAGTGAAAAGTATCGAAAAATGTAAAAAAAGTGAATTAACACTTGCAGAATAGTGAATGTTAATAAAGTATATGATGTCTTAGAGATGATATGATTAAACAAACTGCTAAAATAATATAAATAGTAAAATGATAAACACAGATTGTGACCCAACTTTAATTTTACTGTTTCACTAAAGGAGAAAAAATAGAGATAAACTGGCACATTTATTGCGTAAATTAAGGATTTTTCACAGACTGTATTGACAAAAATGTAAATAATTATATAATAGAGAAGGTTTATAAATAGTAAACAAATAGTTTATTTTTTAAAAGATTAGTTGAGGTGTTAACGTGATAATCGGAGATAAAATTAGACGCTTAAGAATGGAACATGGACTAACACAAGAAGAGTTAGCAGATCGTACAGAGTTAACTAAAGGTTATATTTCTCAAGTAGAACGTGATCTTGCTTCACCTTCAATCGCTACGCTAGTTGATATATTAGAAGCATTAGGAACGTGTTTAGGTGAGTTTTTCACTGATGAAAAATCCGATGAAAAAGTTGTTTTTCGCCGCGATGATGTCTTTATAAAAGAAGAACAAGACTATAATATGACTATTCAATGGATTATCCCAAATGCTCAAAAAAATGAAATGGAACCCATTATCATTGAACTTCAACCAGGTGGGATGTCATATGATGACACACCACATCATGGAGAAGAATTTGGATATGTCTTAAAAGGTGAAATTGAATTGGTCATTGGTGAAAAACGTTATAAAGTAAAAAAAGGTGAAAGTTTTTACTATAAAGCTGATGTCGATCACAAAATAAAAAATAGTTCAAAATTACCAGCAACAGTTTTATGGGTTTCAACCCCCCCAACATTCTAAATTAGAGGAGGAATTGGTATGAGTAAGGTGCCGCTAATTGAAATTAAAAATTTACAAAAAGAATATGACGGTGAAATTGTCTTAAAGGGAATCGATTTAACGATTCATCAAAATGAATTTGTTACTCTTTTAGGACCATCTGGTTGTGGGAAGACAACAATTCTTCGCATTATAGGTGGATTTGACACCCCAACATCAGGAGTCGTTAATTTTAATGGGAAAGACCTCATCGCCATTCCATCATTTAAACGCGAAATTAATACTGTATTTCAAAAATATGCTTTATTCCCACATTTAAATGTTTTTGATAATATAGCTTTCGGGTTAAGAATGAAGAAAGTTCCAGAAAGTGAAGTAACGGAACGAGTAAATCGCATGTTGAAAATGGTTAAACTTACTGAATTTGCTAAAAGAAAAATAGATTCTCTATCCGGAGGACAGCAACAGCGTATCGCCATTGCACGTGCCTTAGTTAATCGTCCAAAAGTATTATTATTAGATGAGCCATTAGGTGCACTTGATTTAAAATTACGACAAGACATGCAATATGAGTTAAAAGAGATTCAACGTGAATTAGGAATTACGTTTATCTTTGTTACGCATGATCAAGAAGAAGCTTTAACAATGTCTGATACAATTGTTGTTTTAAATGATGGACTTGTTCAACAAATTGGTTCACCAGTGGATATTTATAATGAGCCACGCAATCGTTTTGTCGCTAATTTCATAGGTGAAAGTAATATTGTTCGTGGGGAAATGTTACATGATTATAAAGTTAAATTTGAAAACCATATATTTGACTGTGTAGATAGAGGATATTCTGATAGCGAAGTCGTTGACATCGTCATTAGACCTGAAGATCTAAGAATCGTATCGGTTGAAGAAGGGGCATTTTCAGGGAAAGTTGACACTGTCATTTTCAAAGGTGTTCATTATGAAATAATTGTGTTGGTTGATGGCCGTGAATATATTGTTCATAGTACTCAAAGCGCTGAAGTAGGTGCTATTGTTGGAATGACAGTTGCGCCTGCAGATATCCACGTTATGGAAGTAGGTGTATAAGTCCATGCATGAATCAACGAAGAAACTCAGTTATCCTTATATCGTTTGGATGGGAATTATGATACTCATCCCGATGTTTTTAATTTTTTTATATAGTATTATTTCACCTGCAGATGGAAATCCATTTTCATTTAAATTTACATTAGATAACTACGCTCAGTTTTTTGATCCAATCTATGTGAATACACTAATGAAATCATTATGGCTAGCCTTAGTGTCAACGTTTTTCTGTTTAATACTTGGATATCCATTAGCTTGGATTATTTCTCAAATTGCGCCAAATAAGCAATCAACTATTTTATTATTATTTATTATGCCAATGTGGATCAATATGTTATTGAGAACATATGCATGGTTATCGATATTAGGTAAAAATGGGATTATCAATTCCTTCTTAGGTATGTTTGGTGTAGCGCCATTGGATTTGCTATACACTGACTTTGCCGTTATGTTGGGAATGGTATATAACTTTCTTCCATTTATGGTTCTTCCAATTTATACAGCTATCATTAAAGTTGATTTGAACTTGATTGATGCTGCACGTGATTTAGGAGCAACAGGAACGCAAATTTTTAGAAAAGTTATCTTACCCTTAACATTACCAGGAATTGTAACAGGGATTATTATGGTATTCTTACCTGCGGTTAGTACATTTGTTATCCCACAGTTATTAGGGGGAGGACAATATATCATGATTGGTAACTTAATTGAGAAACAATTTTTATTAACAGGGAATTGGAATTTTGGTTCATCATTGTCAATGATATTAATGGTATTTATCTTAATTTCTATTTGGATAATGAAAAAGTTTGATTCAGATGGAGAAGTTGGAGGAGGTGCACTCCCATGGTAAATAAATGGATTTCAAAAATTTACTTAGGTTTAATGTTTATCTTCTTATATGCACCCATTGCTTTTCTTGTTGTCTTTTCATTTAACGACTCAAAATCTAGTAGTAAGTGGGCAGGTTTCTCATTTCGTTGGTATATAGATTTATTTCAAGATACAAAAATGCAAACTGCCCTAACGTATACAATAGTAATAGCTGTTGTCTCAACATTAATTGCAACTGTGGTAGGAACCCTCGCAGCTATTGGGATTTATAAGTTAACTAAACGAGGGCAAGCCTTAGTATTAAATATTAATTATTTACCAGTTATTAGTCCAGATATTGTGATGGCGGTTGCCTTAATGATGTTATTTACATCGTTAAAAATCCCACTCGGATTTACAACGATGCTATTATCCCACGTGATGTTCTGTATTCCTTACATCATTCTGTCTGTTTTACCCCGCCTTTACGCTATGAATCCTAATTTAGCTGAAGCGGCGATGGATTTAGGAGCTACGCCAATGCAAGCTATCAAAAAGGTGGTTATTCCTGAAATTCTACCTGGTATTCTTGCCGGAGCCTTAATCGCGTTCACTATGTCAATTGATGACTTTGTTATTAGTTATTTCACAACAGGGAATGGGGTAACAAACTTATCGATTGAAGTGTATTCAATGGCCAAACGTGGAATAAAACCGACAGTAAATGCACTTGCTACGATTATGGTTACAGCAGTGTTAGTTGGAGTCATTGTGGTTAATAAAGTTTCAAATAAAGGAAATAAAAAGGAGGCTTAGGGTTATATGAAAAAAATAATCTTATCAATATGTAGTGCAGTATCTATTTTGATGCTAGTGGCATGTTCTTCAGGTGGGGCAAATGGGACACTATATGTCTATAACGTCGGAGAATATATTGATCGTTCAGTTCTTAAAACTTTTGAAAAAGAGTTTGACGTTAAAGTTGTATACGATGTTTATGACTCAAATGAAACAATGTATCAAAAAATAAAAGCAGGAGGAACTAGTTATGATGTAACATTTCCATCTGATTACATGATAGAAAAAATGAAAAATGAAGAATTGTTAATTCCACTAGATTACTCTAAAATTCCTAATTTTGATTTAGTTTCAGAAGATCATAAAAATTTATCATTTGATCCTGAAAATCAATATTATGTTCCATATTTTTGGGGAACTGTTGGGATTTTATATGATAAAACAATTGTGACAGAGCCAGTAGATTCATGGTCAATTTTATGGGATGACAAATATGCTGGAAACATGTATATGTATGATAGTCAACGTGACTCATTAATGGTTGCATTGAAATTATTAGGATATTCTATGAATACACAGGATTTAGCTCAACTAGATGAAGCAAAACAATTATTGATTGAACAAAGTCCATTAGTTTATGCTTATGTAACTGATCAAGTCATTGATGGAATGATAGCTGGAAATGCAGCATTAGCAGTTGTTTATTCAGGTGATGCAAATTATATTATGAGTGAAAATGAAAATATGGCGTATGCAATTCCAAAAGAAGGAACAAATTCTTGGGTAGATGGAATGGTTATTCCAACAACAGCACAAAATGTAGATATGGCACATGAGTTCATTAACTTTATGATGAGACCTGATATTGCACAAAAAAATACCGAATATGTCATGTACTCAACACCAAACAAAGAAGTATTTGAGAACATTAAAGATGAAGAATGGACTCAAAATGAGGCATACAATCCTTCACCAGATTTATTAGATAAATTAGATATGGAATCGTTCAAAGATCCGGGTAAATTTATTTCAGAATATGATCGTGTTTGGACAGAAGTTTTAGCACAACAAAAATAGATATATTTATCTAATTCCCCTTGAAAATGGATTATTAAAGTGTTAAACTATAATAGTTATTTAATACATTTTGATATACTCGTGAGGGAGTAGTTTGCGTACAATGTACGTGGTAAGTCAACATCATGACGAAAGTCTGGCTTTACCTTAATGAATGAGACTCATGCGTAGCACTTTTTGCTACGTAGAGTCTCGTTTTTTTATGTCAAAATGTATGAAGTAATAAATTAAGTAGCATAAGTCAAATGATGTAATATTTTTAATTTTTGACTTATGGGCAGGAAAAGAGGAGCTTGTTATGATATTTGTAGCATACGCAATACTGGCAGCAGCAGTCATTTTCTTATCTATTAAAGCAGCATATTATGTAGATTTGATTGATAAGAAAACATCATTATCAGGAGCATTCATCGGTGGGGTTTTATTAGCAGCTGTGACATCCTTACCAGAGTTAATTACAAGCATTTCAGCAACAGTTATTCTAGATAATCCTGGGCTAACGCTTGGGAATATTCTAGGAAGTAATATCTTTAATATTACAATTTTAGCCATCCTAATTTTAATTGGAGTGAATAAGTTTAATCGATCTCAATTATCAAATAGTCACTTTAATACATCACTTGCTACCTTAGCATGTTATGGAATCATTGGATTAACACTGTTTGCAGGAATTAATTTCGAATTTTTAACGATCAATATGGCATCTATCTTTATTGTAGTATCATATATCTTTGGAATCAAGGCACTAGCAGGTGATAATGGTGTAGAGGACGAGGCCGATGAAGAAGAAGTTGAAGAAATTGACTTAACGCTAAAACAAATCATTATTCGTTTTGCAATCACTAGTATTGGTTTAGTGTTTGCTAGTTATTTTGTTACCTATGTAACTGACATTATTGCGGGACAATTCAACTTAGGGGCTGGGCTAGCAGGAGCGTTATTCTTAGGAATTGCAACCTCATTACCAGAGGTTACATCTTCAATTACCCTAACAAAAATGGGTAATTATAATATGGCAGTGGGTAATATTATTGGAAGTAATTTATTTAATTTCTTTATTATTTTTGTTGCAGATGTTCTATACACAAAAGGAACTGTGTATACAATGGGAGATGCACAAACTAATAATTTATTGTTCTTTGGTTTAATTTCATCGATTGTATTAGCTATTATTTTAAAAGTTAAACAAAATAAAAATCAAACGACTTTATTTATCGTAGGTGGAGTGATTGTTGTTACGAGTTACTTATCTTTCTTAGTTTTATCCGTATAATCAGAATAGCTATAAATTAAGAAACCACGGGGAGTTTAAATTCCCGTGGTTTTTTTATAGTTTTTGTAGTTCTCTGTGTGTTCATTTAAAGTTTAAAATACGTGATAGTCTTTATGAAATTTTTTAAAGATTAAAGTAAGTTGCTTCAAGGGAGAAGTATTTTTAGTAACCAAGTTAAAAACATACTCAAAACGAAGCTCGTTCAATATAATATTAAGAATAACCCTTTTATATCGTTAAGTCTAATGTAAGTACTGATAATGGTTATTTATCTAAGTCATATATTATTTTCCGTTCCTTATAGATTGATGCATTCAATAAAAATGATATAAACGAATACTATAAACATTTTTACAAGGTAGACAAATCATAGATATTTATTAAAGGTTTGAACAAGTTTAGGAGATTATAATCGTTATTAGTCACGTAAGTTTTAATGGATTATACTAAAAATGATTTCAAAGTTAGTTCGTATATTGTTTATAAATTAATAAATCAACTTGATTCAAGGGAATTTACATTCACAGCTGTTAGCTATTTATCAATCTGTAAAAATTCTGAAATAAGAATTGATATACGTAAAGCTTTTGCAAACTATTAAATTTTATTGAGAATCTTGTAGTTGAGCAGATAGGAGCCATTATGTGGCAATAGAAAGATAAAATTTTTTCTAACAGTGCATATAAAATGAAGACTGTAAATTTAATTATTATCACTTTATATAGTAAAAGATAACTGAAAAAGGAGGTGTTTATATGAGTAAAGACCCATATATCCCACATGTATTTGTACCTAAGAAAACTAATAACTATAAAAAACAAGAGGTATCTGATACTATAAGAAAGTTTGATTGTGAACTAGGTGACATAATCATGGTCTCTGATTGTCACTGTCATTGGATAAATAAGTGTTTTCATACTAGATTCGGAGACGTGGTGTCACCTGTTTTTAAGGTGAAACACGTAAGATATAACAAACTTGAATTAGAAATTATGAAGGTTGTCTTTCCTTATCCAGTGTATAGGTGTGGGGATGAATTAGAAGAAATCTTAGAGGCTATCAAAGATGGTAATGCGGTTGTTGATTCAACTACAGTCTTATTTTCTTTACGGCGTTCAGAAATTTTCAAAATAAAAAAATTAGAAATTCAAGAGATTCAAGTTATTGAAGCGTTGCAGAGTGAAGCGAATAAAACCCTATGTTTACCAATGGAATCCACAATGGGGAGTGTTAAGTGTAATAATCCCAACAAAGGGGTTCTGAAGTTTTTTATTACAAAGTCGCCAATCTATGGTAATTGTTTCATAGAAGATGATGGAAGATGGGAATATACTAATACAGCGGGTACGGTAATAACGGACGCCTTTGAAGTTACGATTTGGGATTCAAGAGGTGCATATACAATTCAAAAAGTTATTCTACAGGTTAAAGAACATGCAACTAATTTTTATGAATACACAGAGAAAATTAACCAAGAAATACCAGAAATTGCATATGGAAAAATATTTAACATTGCACATGTATCAGAATTAGGTGGCTTTGTACAAAATCGTGGAACTAAAGCAATAGAAGTAATTTTACAATGTAGTCCAAATGGACAAACATTTATAGATGAGGGATATATGAAGCAGATTTTACCTGGACAGATGATCTTTATGACGCCAGTATATTACACCCCATACATAAGATTAAAAGTTTATAATGATCCTGATGAAACAATTAATGTACAAGTTTGGTACTATGGTCACATGGATTATTAATAGGAAGCGAGATTGAAATAGCATTCAATCTCTTTTTTATGTCAAAGTTTATTTGAACTATCATTTTTAAAATTTAATTAACTTTAAGTTAATTAAGAATAAAACACAAGACAAAAAGTAACTTTTGAATACTGTATATTGTGTAGTTGAAAGATTACATAAAGTATGGATCGTAATGAGACTGTACTTTAAATAATGAGAGGTGCATTTTAATGCCAAATAGAATTATATATAATGATGCTGCACAGAATTTACAGACACAGATTTTTGGTACTGATCAAACAACAGCTGTAAAAACAGATGATCAAGGTAACTTATTTGTAAACCCTGCTTCAACATTTTCAGTAGCTGTTTCAGGAACGCCATCCGTAAATATCTCAGCAATGCCATCCGTAACAATCGCGTCAATACCGAATGTAACAGTCGTATCAATACCAGATGTAACACTTTCAGGAACACCATCCGTAAATATC
>JBOFCV010000333.1:0-6011 GCA_051646305.1 Turicibacter sp. | reverse complement strand
GAAGTTCCTTCTACTTCGTTCATAGAAACGCGTACGATTGAACCTTTTTCTAAAGTTACTCCACCGTCTTTGAATAAGTGAGTACGGATTTCTGGACCTTTAGTATCTAATAAGATAGCTACATGAGTTCCTTTTTCTTTATTAATTTCACGGATTAAGTCCATACGTGCTTGTTGCTCTGCATGATCACCATGAGAGAAGTTACAACGAATACAGTTCATCCCTGCATCTACTAATTGAGTTAACATGTCTTTAGGTTCTGATTTAGGACCAATTGTACAAATGATTTTTGTGTTTTTGAATTGTTTCATTTTTAGTCACTCCTTGATATATATTTCAATAATCTAGACAACTTATGTTAAGCAGACTAAGATAATTGTTTGGCTAAGTTGTACAGTTTTTCATCGAATTGACGAGGTAAGTCTAATGCTTCTAGGATATCAAAATGTTGTAATTTATTATTAATGATTCCTATACAGCGTCCACCTTCACCAGCCATCAATAAATCAACGGCATATGCTCCCATGCGGCTCGCAAGCACACGGTCTGCAGCTGTTGGTGCTCCTCCACGTTGCGTATGTCCAAGAACAGTAGCACGCGTTTCGACACCTGTACGTTTTTCAATCTCTTTAGCTAATTCATGAGCATCTGTCATTAATTCAGCTAGTGGTACAATAAAGTGTTTTTTCTTACGACTTTTACCTTCTTCAATTTGAGCGACGATTTCATCCATATTTAATCCTTTTTCAGGTATGATTAAATCTTCTGCTCCACCTGCAATGGCACCATAAATTGTTAAATCTCCACAATGACGTCCCATGATTTCAACCACACTACAACGTGCATGTGAAGCTGATGTATCGCGTAAACGATCGATTGCATCAATAACTGTATTTAAGGCAGTATCAAATCCAATAGTGTAATCACTACTTACGATATCATTATCAATTGTACCAGGAACTCCAATACAATTAATTCCCATTTCAGTTAATTTTTTTGCCCCCATGTAAGAACCATCTCCACCGATGACAACAAGGGCTTCAATTCCGTGTTTTTTTAATTCTGCAACACCAAGTTCACGAACCTCAATGTTTTTGAATTCTGGTAATCGAGCTGAACCTAAGAAAGTCCCTCCACGATTAAGGATACCACCAACATCACTATTATCTAGTTGTTTGATGTCTCCGCTAATTAAACCTGCATAACCATTATAAACGCCAAAAACCTCGATATTATTCGCGATTCCTGCTCTTACAACGGCACGAACGGCTGCATTCATACCAGGGGCATCTCCGCCACTCGTAAGTACACCAATTCTTTTTACCATAGTGTTCACCTCACACTAGAATTTTTATCATCATCTATTTAATGAAGAGTATTCCTAACATATTATAACAGTATTTTCTCTAATTATAAATGATTTCCAACGCTTTCTCTTTATGAAATCGCTATTATTTTACTTAAATTGATACTTTTTTCACTATTCCTTACCGAAACACGTCCATTGACCGTTATGACTTTACCTAAAAGTTCCTTAAATTCCTGTTTATAGGTGTCAGAAAAAATTGTCACATTAATAGAACCATTTTCATCTGACATTTCTAAAAAGCACATTAGATTACCTTTTTTATCTCTAATTTCTCTTAAACGTTCAACATATCCCACACAAGTAACACTTGAAATGGTTAAGGATTGGATATCACTTGGTAAGTACCATCCCTTTTGCTTTGCTTCTTCATAAATGAATTTAATAGGGTGAGCACTTAAGTAAAAGCCTAATAAATCTTTTTCTCTTTTCATCAATTCAGATTGGGGAAATTCTTTCTTAATCACCTGAATTTCAAAATCAACATCAAATAACCCCCCGTTATACTTTGAGAAATCTAATATTGAACCTAAATTTTGATGAAGCGTTTGACGATTATATCCAAATTCATCAACGGCACCCGCATCGATTAAACATTCAAATGCTCGAAGATTTATAAATCCACGACATCGGTTGACAAAATCAAAAAATGTTGTGAATCTTCCTCGCTCGCGTTCTGTAATGATTTGTTTGACGATACTAACTCCTATATTTTTAATAGGAAGCAGACTAAATCTAATATTCCCATTTTCCGCCGCATAATACGTATAGCTATTATTTATAGAAGGTGGAAGTATCTGGATTCCCATCATTCTAGCTTCTTTTACATACTGCGCTGTGTTACTTTCACTACCGATAACGTTTGTTAAAGATACTATCATAAAGTATGAGGGATAATGCGTTTTTAAATACGCCATTTGATAAGCAATCATACTATACGCCACCGCATGTGAACGATTAAACCCATAATTAGCAAATTTCAAAATTAAATCATACAGTAACTTAGAGGTTTCTTTTGAATAACCATTACCTTCTGCATGTGAAATAAACTTCGCTTCTTCTTCTTGCAAAACATCCATTTTTTTCTTTGATACCGCTCGCCTTAAAACATCTGCCTCACCTAATGAATAACCACATACGATATTTGCAATTTGCATAATTTGTTCTTGATAGACAATAATTCCATATGTTTTATTAAGTACCCCTGTAAGTGAGGGGTGATAGTATTCTACTTTCTCTTTGCCATGTTTACGCGCCGCAAAGTGAGGAATATTTTCCATAGGGCCTGGTCTGAACAAAGCATTACACGCGATAATATCTTCTAAGTGAGTCGGCAATATCGCACGTAAAACCTGGCGCATCCCTTCAGATTCAAGTTGAAAGACACCTGTTGTTTGTGCCAAAGCAATTAACTCAAAAGTTTTAGCGTCATCAAATGGAATCTGATTAATATTAAAATGCGGATCTTCTTTTAGTTTAATAGCATCCACTATTTGTTGTAGCATGGTTAAATTTTTTAATCCTAGAAAATCCATTTTTAATAAACCAATAGCTTCTAAATCTTCAGCCTCATATTGTGATAAATAAATACCACTAACCCCTGGCATTAGAGCCGTATAACGCGTCAAATCATGTTCACTCATAATAATTCCCGCTGCATGGATAGATGTATGACGGGGCAATCCTTCAATCTTTTGGGCAGCTTGATAAATCATACGAAGTTTAGGATATTGATCTAAAAACTCACGTAACTCTGAATTATTTTGATAATTATCGTGTAGTGAGTGAGTTGAATAAATAAAACCAGCTACTGTATTGATTAACTTAGTTTCAATCTCATGAATCCGAGCTAAATCACGCCAAGCCGATCGAGATTGAAATGTTCCAAATGTTGTAATTTGAACTACTTTACGTGCACCATATTTATTTTGCACATACTCGATAACTTCATCCCGTCTATTATCTTGAAAATCTATGTCAATATCTGGCATTGAAATCCGCTCTGGATTTAAAAATCGTTCAAATAATAACTCATACTGAATGGGATCCACATTCGTAATCCCTAAAACATACGAAACGAGTGACCCCGCCGCGGAGCCACGTCCACAGCCTACATAAATACCTTGAAGTTTAGCAAATTTAACAAAATCCCATACAATCAAAAAATAATCTGAAAACCCCATTTTATCAATGACACTTAGCTCATATTCTAATCGATCCACATGAAGTTGGCTTAATTGCGTTGAATATCTTTTTTTCAACCCTTTATAACAAAGCGCTTTAAGATACTCTTGTGCCAAAGCCTCTTCAGGTGTTGTATATTTGGGTAATAATACTTGATTCAACTCAATTTTCAAATCGCACTTCGCTGTAATCATGCTAATCTGATCAACAGCCCCTTGCACATCATGAAATAATTCTTTCATTAAAGCTTCAGTTTTATAGTAGCGTTCGTTATTAACTTCCTCATGCTCACCCACCACGCCATTTGCATCAATTAGTCTTAAAAATGTTAATGTTTTCGCATCTTCTTGATACAGATACCTCACATCATTCAACGCAACCACACCAATCCCAAACGTATCAGCAAAATCTAATAATCGCATCGAACTAGCAGTACTTTCCGCATCTACCCGTAACAGCCCAATATAAATAGTCGGTAATCCCTTTAAGTACGTATTAAAATACTGATTAGCATGCTCCTTATTTCCTTGCTTCAACAACTTATCGACATAACTTTTCTCACCATCAGTTATCACAATTAAGTCGTTTACGTGCTCATAAATAAGTTCGACCGCTATCCCATTGTCTTCAGTGGCACCTTCAGTTGAAATTTTTAATAAAGCTTGATAACCTTCCGTGTTTTTTGCAATCAGTGTCCAAGTATCCAAAACATCTTCAATCTTGACGTTAACACTCAATCCAATAATTGGTTTAATATTTGCCTTTACGCATGCTTTATAAAATTTTATTCCACTGTGCAAGCGCGTTTCTTCAACTAAAGCTAACGTATCCAGTTGATGATCTTTTGCAAATTGAATTAAAGCTTCAATTTTAATCGTACTATTTAACAATGAATATGCCGATCGCGTTTGTAATTGGGTAAACCCCATGATTTCCCCTCCTTCTCTATTATAATAAAATAATCACTAAGGTGCTTTGTTTGTGGCCAGTTTCTTCGTCACTTTATTTTAATTCAATTAGTAAGGAATGTATACATCCGAGACGATAAGTTTTCCATCCTTTAAGAATGTTTCCGAAACTATGTGCCGTTATCCTAACAAGGTGTTTGATTGGTTAGATGGGCGACTTACTTTTTTGTTTATCTATAGAAAAAGACTACTGCAATCGTCAATAGTCTTTCCTTTATCAAAACTTATTATGACTGTTGTTCGTTTAAATATGAAAGACAGGCTTCATCTAATGCCTGTATCACTTCAACACATGACTCCCAGTCATATATAATCGCCCCTGAAGCTTTAGGATGTCCTCCACCTTCAAAACGTTCAGCAACGACGTTAATAATAGGACCGCCTGAACGAATGTTAACGCGAATATTTTCATCATTTTCAAAGAAACAAACCCAGATATGAATGCCTTCAATATTTGCTAAGACGTTTACGAGGGATGAACGAGTAGCTGTTGTTAAATCAAATTCTGCTTGTTGATCTTTTGTCATTTTAAAATAGGCAACCCCTTGGTTACTTACTTTGAATTGACTCAAGACAAATCCCTGTGCTTTTATGATATTCATTTGGCGTCGATACATATCATCATGTATTCGTTTACGATCAATACTATAATCAAATAAAGTTGCCACACGCATCAATGTTTCTTTGCTTGTATTATCATATAAAAAGCGGCCGCTATCAGCAATAATTCCAGTATACAATAATTCTGCTGCTTCTTTACACATGTCTAATTCATATTCATCTTTATTTGCTTCATAAATTTCAATAACCAATTCACTTGTTGCACAAGCCGATGTCTTCACAACATTTAACTCTGCATAATCTTCAAGTGGTGGATGATGATCAATTTTAATACGATATGCTCCACGTGTATAACGATCATCGTCAATACGTTTTGCATTTCCTGTATCCATAATTAATACAAGTGCATCTTTATATAAGTCATCTGGCACGTCATCCATTACCCCCATCCAACTTAAGGTCGGCTCTGAAAAGCCAGCAGTCTTCACCACTTTTTCCGGGTAATTATAACGAATAAGCGCCGCCATTCCAAGCTGTGATCCGTAAGCATCTGGATCTGGACTCACGTGACGATGAATGATAATTGTTTCATATTTTTTAATTTCTTGCCAAACTTTTGTTAACATACAGGCACCTCTTATATTTTCTCTATGAACGAATCGCTTTATTTTTCGCTATTTTACATTATATCATACATTCAGACAAATTAATCACGACATGCCTTTCAATTGATAATGAATATCTTTTCTTATTATCTTCTAGTAGACTCATAGTATACTGATAAAGTTTCATTCACCGATTCATCTATCCTAATCATGGTTAAAAACACTTCGTATTCCCCTTATCTCTAGGCAACGACTTACCTTCACTTTCAAATATAATCTTGTCATTATTATCTCTATTACATCACGTTATCTAAAACAAAAAAAAGG
>JBOFCV010000325.1:0-5356 GCA_051646305.1 Turicibacter sp. | reverse complement strand
ATGTTATACTGAAGCGTAGTAAGACACGCGAAAGGGGATTCAAAAATGAAGAAGAGTATGATGAAGTATGCTTCTCTATTTTCTATTTTAACACTTTTTGTAATGACAGTTGGTTGTTCGAATGAGGTTGGAAAAGAAGAAACTGAAACAGGACTAACTTTTACGGCGGGGACATATACAGGTATTGCTCCTGGACGTAATGGTAATATTACAGTTGAAGTAGAGTTTTCAGAATCAGAAATTAAAAATGTGACAGTTGTTAGTCACTCGGAAACAGAGGGGATTGCGGATGCTGTTATTGAAACATTACCAGAAAAAATTGTTTTAAATCAAAGCTTAGGTATTGATGCTATTTCGGGAGCTACTGTTATGAGTGAAGCGATTATTCAAGCAGTTGAAGATTGTGTCGTTCAAGCAAATGGTGATATTGAGAAGTTAATGCAAGTGAGTGAAGTAGCCGTTAATAATGAAGTTGAGGAAGTTAGTACTGATATTGTCGTAATAGGAGCGGGTGCTTCGGGAACAGCGGCAGCAATTTCAGCTGTTGAAAATGGATCACAAGTTTTATTACTTGAAAAAACAGCGACTCCGATGGGAGCAGGGACAGTTGCCGGTGGTTTATTTGCAGCCGATTCTCAAGAACAAAAAGATAATAATGCAACAGTAAGTAAAGAATGGTTGTATGATCAATACTTTGAAACATCAGGTGGATTTATGAATTCACTACTTGTCCGTAAAATTATCGATGAATCAGGAGCGACAGTCGACTGGTTAGAAGAAAATGGTTGTGAATTAAATTTATCAGATGCTGGAACAGGTGGAGCGTATGAACATATTGGAATGCCTGCAACCTTACATGGTTATAACGAAGGTGGAACAGTTGCCATTAATAAATTAATTCAATCATTTGAATCAAAAGGTGGAGAAGTTAGATTTAGTACACCAGCCACTGAATTAATTAAAGATGCTAATGGAGATATCATCGGTGTAATGGCTAAAAAACCGGATGGTTCTTCACTGAAAGTCAATGCTAAAGCAGTTGTTATTGCAACAGGTGGGTTTGGTGGAAACGACGAAATGTTAGAGCAGTATTTAGGAAAATCTTATACAAAAGGTGAAATTGCTCAGAACACGGGTGATGGAATCAAAATGGCATGGGATGCTGGTGCGGATGAGTATGGAGTAGGTGTTGCACAATATTTCTGGGAAAAGATTTCAGATGAAGAAATGGGAGCTATCATCGATGTGTTAGGTGAAGACTGGTTCATGTTAACAAACTTCACAAAATTCCCGAACTTACGTGTTAATACGTTAGGTCAACGATACACAGATGAAACGAAAGTAACATTATACTCAATGCATGGTGCAGCTTTAAGTTTACAGCCTGAGCAAACAGAGTATGTTATTATTGATTCAGCCATCTTAAATCAGATAAAAGAACATGGAACAGCTATTATTGAGGAACAATTTGCAAAGTGGAAAGATAATCCACAGTTTTATATGGAATTCAATGAACCAAATGATACAGCATTATTTTCAGAAGAAGAAAATACACCAGTGGATTATGCCACAATTTTTGATGCATTATTAGATACGGGTGTTGTGTTTAAATCAGATTCATTAGAAGGTCTTGCAAAAGAGTTGAATGTTGATGAACAAACATTTATGACATCGGTCAATCAATATAATGAAGCCATTGAAACAGGTGAAGATGAATTATTCTTCTCAGATACATCTCGTTTAATTTCTGTGGAAGAAGGACCATACTATGCCATTAAGTTTGTCGCAAGAAACTTAGGAACATTAGGTGGAATCCGAATCAATGAAAATATTGAAGTGGTTGATGAATTAGGAACACCAATTAATGGATTATATGCAGCAGGTGCTGATGCTGGTGGAATGTATGGAAAAGCATATGTTGATTTTGAAGGTGGAACGCTAGGATTTGCCTATACTTCAGGTCGATTAGCAGGAATGAATGCTGCAAGTTATGTAGCGAGTAAATAATTTTCTTAATTAAGCCCCCCTTAATTAAAATACAGGTCATCTCTAGTTTAATTAGAGATGACTTTTTATTTAAACACGGTAAAGAATGAATAAAGATAAATAATAGATGGTAAAAAGAGTGGTATGATAGTGTTAATTAAAATGGTTAGAATAAAGGTGATGAAATGTTAGAGTTAGTGGGATTATTAGGATGCTATAATACATACGATCAAGGTGATATATATTTTCAAATTTCAAAAGCAATCTTAGAAAATTATAATGATTTGGATATGAGTAGTTTACAGTCATTTACAGACTCCTTGCATATTTCAGTTTCAACTTCAAATCGATTTATTAAACAGTTATATTTTAATAACTTTTCCGATTTTAGGAATCATGTTAATAAAACAGCAGAACATTATCAATACGATGGAAAGTATTTCCCTTCATTGGATGATGAAATGATTAACCCGATTGAATATGGTAAAATTTTATCTGATAAAATTACTGAAGTAATGGCGGTCCTAGACCAATCTTGCATTGAGTCATTAGTTTCAATGATTGATCAAAGTGAGGATATCATCTTTGTTGGAATTCCACTTACATCTGAAGTTTGGCGCTTACAAATAGAGTTAATATTAATGGGGAAGAAAACAAGTGCATTTTTAGATCCAAATTTTCAAGTGAATGAAGTTAATCAAGCAAACAAAAATTCTCTTGTTATTTGCTTACATCATACGCGTCAACAAGATAATCATAATGAAATGTTACTGATGCACGCAAAGGAAAAAGGGGCAAAAACCGTGTATATTGGAAGTGTTAAATCTAAGATAATTGAACACTATTCAGATTTATCGATTATTTTTAAAGGGACAAATACTCATTTAGATACTACAATAGCGCAAATAGTACTAAACTATATTGGAAATTATTTAAGAAATAAAATCATTAATACATAGAAATATATTATGACTGAAGTGATCATGGTAAAGTATTCAATAATCTATCAAGTACATTTTCTTGAATCTAACAAAATATATACCTTATCTATAGGATATATTTTATGAGGTTCAAGTTTTTTTTATATCTTGATTTTTTCAACGGAAATGTTAATAAATTTCAAAAAAATAAATGTTAATCTAATTAAAATATTGACTATCCAGTTTTAAAATGCATATAATTAATTATTGACCAGGTGGTCTGTTTCTGAAAAGGAGGGGAAATATGGGTAAGGAAAGTAAAAATGAACTCAGCAGAGAACGGATATTAAACGCAGCACTAGAAGAATTTGGACAAAACGATTATAATAGTGCATCCACAAATGCTATGTGTAAAAATCATCAAATTTCAAAGGGTCTTTTGTTTCATTACTACAAAAATAAGGAAGAGCTTTTTTTACAGTGTGCAAAAAAATGCTTTGAGGAATTGAATATGTTTTTACAGAATAATTATGTAAAAACAGGAATTTCAGTTGAACAAAATTTAAATCATTATTTTGAAGTGAGGTTTAAATTTTTTGAAGAATATCCTTATTATGCACAAATTTTTAGAACATCCACTTTTAATGCACCTTCACATTTAATTAAAGAAATTAACACATTAAAAATGAATTTAAGACAGACAAATGAACTCATTTTATTAGATATGATTCAAGGTGTTTGTCTCAAAGAAGAAATAGATAAAGAAGAAGTCGTTCATACAATTTTAGAATTTGCAGATTACTTACAGGTAAAGCAAAGGATTAAATCTGAAGAAATAGATCATCAAAAAGCTACAAAAGTAATGATTGAAGAGCAAAATTTACAATTAATTAAAATGATAAATATATTATTTTATGGAATTTTAAATTAGGGGAGAGATAAGCATGTTACAGCAAATAATTCAATTAGTCATTTTTATTGGTATCGCCATGATCATGGGGAAAGGGATAGGGAAGTTAAAATTACCAGCTATATTAGGCTGGTTAATGACGGGGATGATAATAGGCCCTTATGCTTTAGGTTGGATGAGTACTGATATGATGGATAGCTCTTGGTTCCATATTGTAATTAGTATCGGTGAAGTTGCAATTGGAATTATGATTGGAACAGAATTGATTTTGAAAGATATAAAAGAATCAGGAAAACAGATTTTAACAATCTGTTTGACGGAAGCTTTAGGAACGTTTGTGATTGTAACTTTAAGTTTTGCCGTCGTATTTTTAATTTTAGAGTTACCCATTTACTTAGCTTTTGTATTTGGTGCCATTGCTTTGGCAACAGCTCCCGCGCCTTCTTTATCAATTGTTAATGAATATAAGACAAAAGGTCCAATTACAAAGACACTTATACCTTTAGCTGCTTTAGATGATATCATTGCTCTAATTGTATTTTTTACGGTAATAGGTATTGTTTCAAGTATGACTTCAGGTGTAAGTATGCCGTGGTATACTGTTCCCCTTATGATTATTGCCCCTGTTGTTTTAGGGATAATGATTGGATGGGTATCTTCCTTGATTTTACGTAAAGAATTAAGTACTAATAAAACAAGATTAGCTACATTAGGGTGTATTTTAGTGGTGGCTAGTGTAGGAATAATTATTAATACGTATGTATTACCTAAACCTGTCTTAAACCTGATGTTAGTAGGGGTGAGTTTTTCTGCAACTTTTGCAAATCTCATGACAAAGGAAAGACTACATCAGTTAATGGCAGATATGCGCCCAATTCTTGGGGTCATGTTTATTATCGCTATTTTAAATTTAGGAGCTCCCCTAGACTATCATTTAATTTTAGGTGCTGGAGCGTTTACAGCTATTTATATCATTGCGCGTGCAATCGGAAAATATGGTGGAGCTTATGCAGGAGGAAAGTTGTGTAAGGCCCCTGATACTGTCACAAAATATTTGGGATTGACGTTATTACCTCACTCAGGCGTTTCATTAGTTTTTACAGGAATTGCGGTGAGTACGCTGTCCACATCAGCACCAGAACATGCCATCTTGATACAAGGAACAATAGCTGCGGCAGCAGTGATTAATGAAATTATTGCCGTATTTTTAGCAAAACAAGGATTTAAAATGGCAGGCGAGTTAACTGAAACAAAAGAGAGAATACCTGAATTATCAAAGGAGTTAGTTAACGTATAAGGGAGATGTCTATTTAAAGAGAGCGATAGATTCTAATAATGAAAATACTTGTTGCTAACTGCTGGCTATCAACATTTGATTTTTGATAGCTGATAAAATGATTAGGACTAGAATGGCGTCGGATCAAGGTATAACTCTAAAGAGACCACTATTAAAAGTATGTTGGGTTTGATAAAGTTTATCAGTGAGATAGGGTAGTATAATGAGAGTGCATCTAACTCGAGTCCTGCGTAAAGGATGATA
>JBOFCV010000316.1:0-1555 GCA_051646305.1 Turicibacter sp. | reverse complement strand
GGATATCTTGGTTTGTTTGCACTCAAACCATTGTCTAAAAACGTGCGATTGCTTGGTTTCGCTGGCGGCTCACTGGGTTCTAAAAATAATCAAGGCGAATACTATAAAGGTGCATTTGGTGGTTTTGGGTTAGGCTATACCATAACCCCCCAGCATTCCATCAAAGTCATGACGTTCATAATGGATAACAATACATATCTTGATAACCCAGATGCTCGGTTACTTTTAGCATATACCTATCGCTTTAATTAATCTGCAGCCTCCCCTCATTTCAATATCAGTATTTTTTTCACACACGGAACAAAAACCATATTCCTCATCTCCATTATAAAGCTAGGATGAATATTATTACTGATATTCTGAAATTTAAACCTGATGATGTTCATGAATTTTTAGATAGAACCATGTTCATCATCGTTTTATAAAAGTTAAAGACACCTAGGCCACATAAACCTCATTAATAAAGCTAACTTATCATTTTTTATGCAACTTCCGCCATTCTCTCGGTGAGACATTGAACCATAATCTGAATGCCCTGGAAAAAATAGCTGAGTCAGAAAACCCTAATTTTTCAGCAATTGTATATATAGGTATTGAATCATCAAGTAGCATGCCAACGGATATATCTTTTCTTGCCTGATTAAGAACATCTGCAAACTTGCAATTTTCATGTGAAAGTTTTAATTGAAGTGTTCTTGGATGCATGCAAAAATTTTTGGAGATCGACAATAGATCACACTGCTTATTTTTATCTAAATTATTTTTTATAGCAACTAAAACTTTTTTATAAAAAGATGTTTCGCATTTCATCGAATTAACAATTGACATGGTTTCAATAATACTAAACATTTCATCCGCATCAACTTTAAATGCAATATCATTATATTTTTCAGGGAATGAAATCGCATATTTATTATATTCAAAATCAATGTTATTAATGTTGCAACTTGCATCACCATCTAATACTTCAAGAAATTTTTTACGTAGGTATGAAAATTCACTCGGCATATGGATAATCACATCCTCACCACACGAAAAATTCTCTCTGACTATTTTATAGATCTGCTGAAATGTTCGGTAAGAAAAAAAAGCATTCATCTGAAAATTACTAGCATCGTTACTAGCAACATGACCAAGTAATAATTCCCAACAAAAATAAACTCTACCATTGACTATTACGCGATTGAATGAAAAAGCATTCGTATGATTATTTATATACTCACATATGAAGTGATATGCCATATCAAGAGTTTTCAAGAAAGGAAGCGTTTTATCCATGATTGTGATCATTTTATTTTCTTCATTAAGATATTGCGCATATTGAAATGCAAATAATGGTCGTTGCAGTTCTTGAGCGCTATGAAAAAACAGAATGGCAATTTTTGCATAATCTATAAAAATATCACAATTCGTTATTTCTAAAACTGATAAGTCAGATTTTTTTAGAAGATGATCAACATCATAATCAGGAGCAATTGATTCGATGTAAGTAAGATACCTATCAAAGACTGAATTTTTAATATAAAACATATATTCCCCCTTCGCATGCTCAACA
>JBOFCV010000314.1:0-13268 GCA_051646305.1 Turicibacter sp. | reverse complement strand
TGATTAAATGCTAAATATAAAGAAAGAGTCTCATACTGTGATAAATCTTTATGTGTACTTGGTAAATTGATGATAAAAGAAGCCGGATAGTCACTGATATCAAATTTAAAGGTCGATAAATAACTAACATCATGTGTTATGGATAAATTCGATAACACATTATCCCCCCCTAATGTATTAACCGTTGGATTCAACTCAATGGTTGGATTAATTAAGCGCAACATATTTGGAACAACGCTTGAAGAAATGATATTTGGGTGTGATATTTCAATGGTTTCTTCATTTAATTCTGAAAAACCACTTTCACTTCGTTGACCATCAAATGTAGTATGAAGAAAATCACTCACATAATTGACTAATAATGTGAGTGTCTCTTCAGACGACATTAATCCAGTATTTAATGGAATTTTTTCCTCACCAGATGCTATCTTAACTTGTTGATTAAAGCTTGCATCCTCAACAAGTAAATAAGAAGTCATTGATTTACGCGATTTTTCCTGGCGGTATTCTTCGTATAATTTTTGACTGCCGATTCGCTGTTCTTGTCCTAATACCCCATCTATTAAAAATGTGGTTAAAACATCCGGAAAAGCAAAGGATTGATCACTTAAACGAACTGGATTTATAAATAGCAAACTATCTAAATTCAATTGTTGCTTAGACATTTGATCATCAATAATTTGATAGACCGATTCAAGACTATCGCCATAACTAATAAATACAGCATCCGCTAGTGTCCCTTTATTAGATAACTCAATGCCATCTAATGTATTTTCACCTAATAGTGCTTCCGTTAATTTAATTCGATGCTCATTAAATACTTGTTTTATTGCCTTCGGATCCACAGTATTCTGACTTAGCACCTCACTCATATCTACTAAAACACCTAAATAATTTAACTTTGCCATTTCATCCAAAATTGAATCATATAAGGAATCAAGAAATTCATTTTGTTCACTTCCAGGAATTAAAAAGACAATGGGTGCACCTGCTTCACTAGCCGGTACTGCAATTTTACCAATTAAGGGTACTTTTAACACTTCCCCATCAAATGTCTTAATCTCTGTTTCACCTAACTGATAACTTTTCACATTTGTTAGGTCTTGATCTTTATTTACGGTAAGATCCTCACTATAGCTCCCCGATTCATCCACGATATTGTCAGGTTCAGTTTGACCACCTATCGCGTCATTACCACTCATTTCTGACATTTGATTGATTATGAATACACCACTTCCAATTAAACAAAACAGTCCAATGGAACCTATCATATATTTATATTTTTTAATAAACTCTTGCATACAGCCATCCTCCATCATCAAAAAGTATTTATCCTAAGTAAAATTTTCTATTTAAATGGTTCTATCTCTATTAGTGTTGATAAACTTCTTAACATTTATTCAAGCTGTTACCATAAATTTCAAATATATTTAAATAAACCCAAATTAAAAAGGATGCTAAATGATTTTAGCATCCTTTTTAATTTAGATTTTGATGAGCTTTCATTCATCTCCACTTACAACCTGACTCCCCCAAATAGAAACACCATAATCAGAAAGTGCTGAAAACGTCATGACATAAGCACTTCGTTCTTCATTATACTGATGTGTTACGACACCCGTATACAAGATATTATCCATCAGGATTTCAAGATCATAATCATTTTTAAGCTTCCAAGTCCCACTTACATCCCCAGTTATAATACCATCAGGATTTAAAGAAATGACACGTGAAACTTTCACTTCATCCGTGATATCTTTTCCATGATTAATATACTTGTAATCACCTACAATATCAATGTTTGAATAACTTCCAATCAATTCCCCTCCATAACGATGTGGTGCAACCACAAGCCAATCATCTTCATTTAAATACATCGGATGAACACGTACCTCATGTTGTTCCCCACGCATCGTAAAACGCGAATGGAAAATTAAATAATACGCCTCTTTTTCTGCATCGTAAAAAGCTGAGTTATGACCCGGTGATACATATCCTGAACTTATTTTCTTACCCGGTTCACCCTCCACTGTATTAAAAATAAAGTTCCCCATCAACTTCGATCCATAGGGTGAGATTGCTATATCATCAAAAAACGAACCATTCTTTCCTTTACATTTAATCATATCTTGCCCACTCGCATCTAAATACGGTCCGTCTGGTGTTTTTGATCTTGCAACCCTAATATTATAGCCCCCACTTGCATCTAAACCACCAAATGATAAAAAGAGATAATAGTACTCAGACTCCGGGCTATATAGTACATAAGGTGCCTCTATTCGGGCGTGATTACCACCTAAAATCTTTTTCCCATAGCCTTGCTCAGGTAAAGGGAATCCTGTTTGGGAATCCATTTCCATAATAAATATCCCACCCGAGTACGATCCATACATCATCCATAAGCGTCCTTCTTTATCAAAAAACAAATCAGGATCGACAACATTAGGATGAATTGTCGCATCATAAACACGTCCATCTTCACTTACCTGCCCCCACATTCCAGATTTTAATATTAAGCCTAAATCTTCATAAGGCCCTTCAATTTCATCTGCTACAGCGATTCCCAAACTACTTAAGGGACTATCTCCGCGACACGTGTTGTAATACATATAAAAACGCCCATCAGCTAATTCAATCACATCAGGTGCCCAAAACGTATCCGTTTGGGCCCAATCCAGGGCCTCTTTCATTTCTTCTAAAACATTTGGAATGAATACATTTCCAATCTTAACCCCTGAGTCAACTAACGTCCAATTCATTAAATCGGTACTTTTGGCTCCCGCTAAATGTGATCCGAATACATAATAGGTGTCCAACACTTTAATCACCGACGGGTCATGCACTGAAACATTTGTAAATGACGGTTGAGCAAGTTTCTCAAATGACATTGACATTTCTTTCTCATCTGTTGCCTCTTGCACAATATGTTGACTACACCCTACTAAGATAGTTGAACTAATCGCTAACATAGCAAGTATTTTTTTTCCTACCATACACAAGCCCCCCTCTACAACTTATTATTCATCTACTTTTGATAGGTATCGTTGCGAACTGATATTTACTATTCTTTCATTTTATTAGATATTTTAGTCTGAAACAACCTTATCTGTTTGGTTATCTAAAATCACGTCTTAACGTCTAACTCATTCATTAAAATTGATTACTTGTATCCGCCCATGGTGTCCCAAAAATTGGATAGCCCGCATCATCCCACTCTATCTTTTTAGCACGGGCATGACGATTTGGATCAAATAATGGATCCCCAATGATTTCTTTGTAGCTTCTGGCATGATAGATCATAATGTCATCTTCACCATTTAATGAGGTCGTAAAACTATTATGTCCTGGACCATATTGACTGTTTGCTTCATTTGTTTCAAATACCGGTTGATCACTTTTTATCCAAGATTTCGGATTTAATAAATCATGATTCTCATCAGCCGTTAGCAATCCCATACAATAATGATGATCGGTTGCACTTGCTGAATACCCAATAAATATCTTCCCATTTTTCTTAAGAATCGCCGGTCCTTCGTTTACGATAAATCCGATCCGTTCCCAATCTCGATCAGGTGTTGAAATCATAACCTGTTTTTCATCAAGTGTCCACGGATTAATTAACTTTGAAATATATAAATTCGTATTCCCTTCAATCTCTGGGTCTTTTTGGGCCCATACATAATAGCGAGTTCCACGATGTTCAAATTGGGTCGCATCTAATGCAAAACTATCAAATAAACTTTGCACACGACCTAATTCACGCCACTCACCTTCTAATGGATTCGTTTCACACTCAATCACATACATTCTGATGGCAAAAATATCATCCGCACGTCCTGCTGCAAAATAGATATACCATTTTCCATCGATAAAATGAATTTCTGGGGCCCAGATATTTGCACTCATTTCACCACTTTCATGTTTGAACCACACATCTTTTGTCGGTGCACTGCAAAGTTCTTGAATCGTTTTAGCGCGACGTAATTCAATGCGATTATATTCAGGCACTGATGCCGTAAAATAATAGTAGCCATCGCTGTGTTTATACACATATGGATCGGCACGTTGTTCTATTAATGGGTTATTAAATTCAAATTCGGTTTGTTTTATAGTCGATGGCATCTTTTTTTCTCTCCCTTATCTTAATCTTATCTTTTTATATTTCAAATCGTTTCATGACTCTTAACAACGTTAATCGTGGACGAACGTAAGGTGCTAATTCTAAACTTAACGATTCAATCTCATCACTAAGTCCTAATTCATGCATGGTTGTTTTGGCTCCGACTAACCTCATCATGCGCGTCAATTCCTCAGGCTTTGGTAGGTTTAACACAAGCTCTTTAATAGCTAGAAATTGCTTTTCTAATGTTTCATCTGTTATCCGACTTAAACAGTCGGGGTCATTTTCTTTTTTCACATCGTTATATAATGTCTTGAATATATTTCCATAATGAGATTTGGCGTTAAAACTTTCAAATTTCTTTAACATTGGGCTCTCATTTACCAGTAGTAATTTTTGATATTCTTTGCACACCATCAATAAACCGACTCCAACTTTCTCACCATGAAGCGCGGTAATCTCGTCGTTAATCACATGCATTTCCCATAAGTGTGACAGGTGATGTTCAGCGCCTGATGCTGGCCTTGATGTCCCCACCATCTGCATCGCGATTCCTGATAAAATGAGGCCATCCATCAAATGGACATGTGCTTGTTCATCAAAATTTTCTAAACTATTTACTAGTAAAGTCAGGGCTTGTTCGGTTAGCGCAATCACTTCATGACAAATGAATTCACCGGTTAATAAATGAGCCACTTTCCAATCAAGCAAAGCCGTATACTTTCCAAGCAAATCACCAACGCCCGCTGCACTTAACTGTTTGGGTGCGTTGGCATATAACGTTGGATCAGCAAAGATTGCTAACGGGGCCACTGCAGCTGTTGTAACCTTAAAGCCATTGAATGTCATCGCAGCAACGTTTGAGGCAAATCCATCAACACTAGCTCCCGTTGGAACTGAAATAAATGGAATATTTAAGTCGTGCGCCGTATAGCGTGTGAGGTCATGAATGGTCCCGGTTCCAAATGCAAGCAACACGGTAGGTTTAATCGCCAGTTGATCGTTTAAGAGTTTAAGGCCATGCTCATCCGCATGTAACCCGTTGGCAGGTAGCGTCACGAAACGTAAATTTGCTAAATTTAACTGATTCAAAACAGCTGGCGTAATTAATTTGTGTGTGTTTGTATCGCAAATTAGCAGCGGTGTTTGATCAATTTCTTGTTTGAATAAAAAATGTTGAATCTCTTTTAAAGCATCCTCCTGATTGGAAATAAAAAGGCTTGACAACGCATGTGTTTTCCCACATGAGCAATTCCTACTTAACTGCGATAAATTTATTTTCATATGATCCCCCTATGTCATTAAATGCACTAAAAATCCCAGTTACGTTTAGCTGTAACAAACTGGGATTTTTATTTATTTGGTATTAATTAGTTTTCCCCAGATACATTTTCCATGAGTATTAAGACCTGTTATAAAAAGGGCTGGTTTTTCATCTAAAAAATCCCACGATGGTAAAACAATAAATTGTTCTACTATCTCATTGAACGTTATTTCTAACCGGTCATGATTCCTTAGTTGCCAGTGCCCCACAGTATTTCCAAGATGAACTGAATGATCTTTATTTACGCTCATAAAAACAGATGTCGTGACTAAATCAGTTGTTAAATCTTTAAATTCAATCCGCTCATATTCACCTCTAACGTGTTTTTCTTGGATGGATTGCACCATTTCACCCCTATACAAAGTGGGACTAACAAGTGGCCACCCCTCTTCACTCCAAACTAGTTTTCTAATTTGCAAATAGGGCCATTGCGGACCTGTTTCACATCTAGCATGCGAAACTAAATACCAATTTTCTCCATCTTTTAATATCGAATTATGACCGAGTGCCTTCCAACCGATTTGATGATTGAATTTATAGCCACTCGTAATTTTTAAGCCGACAGCATTTGGAACATAATATCCTTTTAACATCGAAATCCCATTATAATCTTTATACGGTCCAGCGATCGATTTACTTCGTCCTACCCTCACATGATAATCACTTGATAGTGAACCATACGATACAAATAAATAATAATAACCCGTCTCTTCGTTATACTCGATATATGCCCCTTCAACCGCACCTTCAACACTTGTAGGGCGTGTTGCTAAAGGAATTCCGAGTCCATCCTCTGCGACAAATCCCGTCTCTTTATTTAATTTTAAAAGTCTAATCCCTCTCCAAAACGAGCCAAATACGAGATAGTGATCACCTGTCTCATGCTCTACAACGATATTGGCATCAATGGCATTCACAGCATCTCCAACAGTTGTTTTAACAACAATCCCAAGATGCTCAAATGGTCCTTCTGGATGCTTACTGACCGCAAGTCCAATACAAGATTGTTGCGACCCAAACGTTGATGCCGAATAATAAATTCGATAAAGCGAATCCACTTTAATAATATCCGGAGCCCATAATCCCTTGGCTTGTGACCACTCACTTACCTCTTGTGGCACCCCATCTAAAAAGGCCGTCCCGATAAACTCCCAATCTATTAAATCTTTGGATTTTCGAATATGAATCCCAGGTTTATGACCTAAATCTGTTGAATAAATGTAATAATACCCACTTGCCTCATCCTTAAAAATATGAGGATCATGTGTGTTAAAATTTTTCCACTCATTCGGTTGTAACATTTCTTTAGAATGATGGATATTAAATGGTTTTGATGGCAGTGGATATATCAGCTCATTTAGTTCACATTCCTTTATTTCTCTCACTTGATTAGCCGTTTCCAAATTCATCATCTCACCCTCATCATATGTCTTTATTTTATCAATTGATGAAAGAACCTTGTTCATGGTGTCCTCAAATATAATCCCTTCATCCAATCCTCTTTCTATTATTTCTTGTCACTTCCCTCAAAATATCGTCACAATTTTTAACCTTTTATTTGTTCAAATCCAATGACACTTAGAAAAGTCTGACTCGCTATACCGATAACACCTAGACATTTAGTAAGTGAAGCGAATAACATTCCATGATACAGTTGGAATTTCAACCTTAAATTGAGAGCCTTTAGTTTGAGAAACTGCTAACTGATGTGGCACAACTGTTTCCGGATTTTCAAACGTATTAATGGCATGAAGATCGTCCCCAGTTAAGCAAATATGCTCAATCATTGTTAACTCACCAAATGATAAGAAGTCGAGTTCAAGCTGCTGCGATTCTGTTTCGCTAATATTTAACGTAAATACTGTTACCTCACGATTTTCTTCAGTGTGAATAATACTTTGATTTACTACCGGTACATCGCCATACACCGTATGAACCGTTGGAGCTAAGACAACAGGTTTTAACACGGTTCCACGCCCATATTTTGATAAATCTTTGAAAGGATAGAAAATAGATTGTTTCATCACTTTTCCACCTTTTTGCGTAAAGATTGGCGCAATCACATTAACAAGTTGTGCTAAACAAGCTACTTTAACACGATCCGCATTATTTAATAAAGTTAATCCCATTCCCCCAAAGACTAGTGCATCCAATAAAGAATAACGATCTTCCAATATTTCCGGGGCAACTTTCCATGGTTCACGTACCTGTTTTTGTTGATACCACACATTCCATTCATCAAATGATAAATACATCGTTTTTTCACTACGTTTTAATGCTTTAACATAATCTGCTGTGGCACAAACTGATTTAATAAAGTTATCCATGTCTGCAAACGATGCTAAGAAATCTAGATCATTTCCAAGGTTTTCATAATAACGATGAAGTGATAAATAATCCACGAGTTCATACGTATGCTCTAACACGATGCGATCCCATTCCGGATAAGATGGCATTAATGAAGTAGCACTTCCACACACAACAAGTTCAATATCGTTATCCACCCACTTCATCATTTTCGCTGTTTCTAATGCTTTTTTTCCATAGTCTTCAGCTGTTAAATGACAAATTTGCCACGGACCATCCATCTCGTTTCCGATGCACCATGTTTTAATGTTATGAGGTTCTTTGTGACCATTTTTAATACGTAAATCACTGTAATAAGTCCCCCCTGGGAAGTTACAATACTCTAGTAAGAAAGCAGCATCTTGTGGCGTTCCGGTTCCCATATTCACAGCGCCCATCACTTCAGTTCCTGCTTTTCTAGCCCAGTCTACGAACTCGTCAATTCCTACTTCGTTAGGTTCTATTGTATGCCAGGCTAAATCTAAACGAACAGGACGATCCTCTTTTGGACCAACTCCATCTTGCCAATTATATCCTGATAGAAAGTTTCCACCTGGATAACGAACGAGTTTAACATCTAGCTCTTTAACCATTTCCATTACATCTTGACGGAATCCTTGCTCATCCGCCGTTGGATGACCAGGTTCATAGATACCTGTATAAACGGCGCGCCCTAAATGCTCAATGAATGAACTAAATAGTTTATCATCAACTTGCGCGTGTTTAAAATTTTTCTCAATATATATTTTCACATTAGACATGACGATATCCCCCTATTATTTAACCTGATCTTTTTTTTTCCGTTTACCATAAATGAAAGCTGTACTACCCAAAACACTTAAAGCGCCGCCCATCATCACTGAAACAATGAGACGATTGGCTGAGTTTAGCGGTTCTTGTTCTGTTCCAACTCCCGCTTCAAACTTACTTTTTCCAAACGCTAACTTAATGAGATTAACTGAGTAAGGTTTAACCTCAACCGTGACTTTATCTTCAGCCACTTCAATGATTGATGTAACAGGTGAAACATTGTATTTATCAGTCATCGTATTTTGGGCCTCTTTATTTTCATGATGGATAACCATCCATTCTCCTTGTGGTAGCATGTTTTCAAATTGACTTAATTTCATTTCCAGAACCGTGGCATCATCTGTTGGATTCACCACTTTAATATATAATTCTTCTTTTCTTTCATCAACCGTTACAGATTGGGAGAGATTTAAGTCACTTGTCAATTCTGTATTCAGATATCGCGTTCCAATATGATTCGAAAACAGTTCTAAGACATAATAATTGGGTGTTAGCATGACCTCATGTGAATCAAAGAAAATCAAATCAGGCGTCCATTGCGTTGCCCCAACTCGAGCAAGTAATGGGGCATACGAAATCATCTTTACAACATCTGAGTTGCGCTCAATTCCTGTTAGGTAAGCCCCTTCAGTTAAAGCTGTATACAGAGTATTGGGACGTCCGGTAGTCGTCGGGTCGGCATGTGCTGCAAATTCTCCGATAAATACCTTAGCACTTTCACGTGAATACGTATCGTAACGGTCTGTATGATCTAAAAACCACTGCGGTGTATTATAGTAATGTTCATCCACATACGTATCTTTGTGTTTTAAGTAAACATTATTCCATGCTTCATCGTAAATCCACCCCTCCGAATGTGGACCTGCGCTCGTGATAATGGTCATTTCAGGATAAACAGCAAGCACTGCTTTTTTTAAGACATTAAAGTTATTCCAATACTGTGCCCCAAAGTTTTCATTTCCTATCGCCACATACTTTAAGTCAAACGGCTCTTTATGACCATTTTCTGCCCGTTTCTTCCCATACTCTGTAGAGGTATCGCCATTTGCATATTCAATTAAATCTAAAATATCTTGTGTTAACACTTCAAAATCCTCTGTATTTGGATACATGGGCATTAAATCACCACTGCGTGCCTGACATAAAATACCTGCATGAATAACGGGTACCGGCTCTGCTCCTAAATCCTCTGACAATTGAAAATATTCATGATACCCTAACCCATACGATTGCATGTACCCCCAAAGATTAGGATTTTCTTTTCTTTCTTCGATGGGACCAATCGTATCTTTCCAGTTATAATGATTATCTTTATCAAAAGCACCTTCAGCTACACACCCACCAGGGAACCGTAAGAACTTCGGATTTAACCCCTTAAGGGCGGCAACTAAATCGGCTCTTAATCCACCATATTTCCACTTTGGATCATTTGCACCGTACATCGCACGTGGCATTAGAGACACCATATCTAAATTAAATTCACCCACACCCTGTGCCACAATCACTAAACGCCCGCCATTCGTTTGCGTTGCTGTTAAAACGATACCGTCATACTTTTTCCAATCCGTATCCTTTTTAAGGTTCACAGATTTCTGATCAGAAATCAGATTTCCCTGACCATCTTCTAAATAAAAGGTTAACTTGCCCTCAAACGTCTTATTTAACAGATAAAATGAAAGATCATAACGTTCTTCTGAAAAAATAGACATATTCGCACTTGTTCCAGACACATTCGTCGTATACCCCACATTCATCAGTTTATAACCCGGATTTATAACAGTTGCATTTAAGCTTTGTACATTATTTTCATTTAGCGGATTTGAGGTATCTACCATTAATTTTCCATTTACCGTGTCCAAAAAGTCAACTCGCCAACCCATTAACCAATCCATTGCTGTTGGGTTGAAAATATTCTCATATTCAAATGAACGGTTATACACTTGTTCAGCGTATAACCCACCATCAGCACCGAAATTTATATCTTCATAAAACAACCCATATAAGGTATCACTTACCTCAATCCCTGTATCCTGTTTATCAATAGATAGGGTTGATCGTGAGATATGACTTGCTTGAATCATCATTCCATTTATTCCAATCAGGCTAAAACAAGTTAGTCCTAGAATAATTTTCCTCATTTCACCACCTACTTAACTTTAAAACGCAGTACATCAAATGAATAAGGGGCTACCTGATAATTAAAATTAGTTCCCTCTAGTTTCATTATGCTTTGAACATCTTGCACATTTGTTGGGTTAACATAAGAGTTCACATCTTCAAGATCACACTTTGCAGTTAATTTGCTCACTAACGCTTCATCCTCAGTTAACTGCACATGTTTTAAAGAAATTTGAATGTCTTTAGGACAACCGTTTAAATTAACCAGTTTAACAATAATCTCATGTGACGCTTGATCAAAACTTGAAATGGAGTAGATAGGCAAATCAGTTGATTCTATAACACTTGAATGCACCATCATTTTTGAGTTTAGTGTATAATCTCCCATATTTAATCCGTACATTTTTTGAACATAATAACTCGGCGTTCCATAAGCTTGTGTATTATCAATCCAAATTAAATCTGGTCCCCATTGGGTACGATCTTTTTTTGCAAATAACGGTGCATATGTGGTCATTTCAATAATGTCAGCATTACGCTCTGCACTTGTTAAGAAAGCAGCTTCACTTAAGGCAGCTAACATATTATTAACCCCTTGGCTTGAGAATCCATTACGATTCGTATGACAGGCATATTCTCCTAAGAAAATCTTCCCACTCTTACCATCCTCGTAACGTGGATACTGATCATAACGTTCTAAATTTTCTAAGAACCATTCCGGTGACATATAGAAATGCTCATCAATAATTTCTGTATAAACTTCACCTTTTTGAATATACTCTTCAATTTTTGGACGAATCACCTCATAAGCATCATCAAATTCTTTTCCATAAGGGAACGGTCCACTTGTTGTAATCAAATTTATCTCTGGATAAACTGCTTTAATTCTATTTCTAAATAGTTCATATATTTTTAAGCAATCCATATCGCCATGTTTAATTCGATCAATCCATTGTTCATTTCCAACCCCTAAGTATTTTAAATTGAAAGGTTTTAGATGTCCGTACTCGATACGTTTTGAGCCCCAAACCGTTGTTTCATCTCCATTTGCAAACTCAATTAAATCTAAGGCATCTTGGATATACGGTTCAAAATCAGGTGCAAGTTGTGCCCCTTGGAACTGACAACTCATACCACAGTTCACGATTGGCAAAGGCTCTGCCTTTAAATCTTTGGCTAAGATGAAATACTCCATAAATCCTAACCCATATGATTGATTATAAGGATATGTTTGTCCACCTTCCCAACGATTCCAGTTTAACTTACGTGTTTCAACTGGTCCGACGGTATGTTTCCAGTTATACGCATTTTCAAGCACCATTCCTTCAACAATACATCCCCCAGGGAATCGAATAAATCCTGGATTGATCTCTTTTAATAACTGCGCAAGATCGGCTCTTAATCCATTTTTACGCTGATTAAATGTATTTTCAGGAAATAAAGAAACCATATCAAGTTCAAGCGTACCGGCATCTTCAAATCGTAAAGTCAAACGTGCGAATTCGCAACTCTCGTTCGCAACTAAATCTAATTCAACTTTTGACCATTTGTTTGTGAGTTGGTCTTTTGTTACTTTCCCTTCCGCATAGATTTCCCCCATAGCGTTTTCTAAACGTACTTTGAACCCTTGTGGATACGATATATTTCTGACAAACGTTGAGAAGTTATACGTTTCGCCTTTTTTAATCGAAATTCCTTCAAATCCTGTGTTTGCAATTCCGACTCCGCTACCTGGCACTTCAACGTGTACTTGCAAATAGTTTGGATTATTTTCATGAATCGGTGATTTATTTTCAAGTGTGTGGCTTAAAATCCCTTCAATATCCCCAACAACGGACCATGCATAAAAGTAATCACTAAAGTTTGAATACGTTTGACTAAAGCCTCCAAATTCAAATGAACGATTGTTAATGAGTTCCGCGTATAATCCACCATCGGCAGCATAGTTTATATCTTCAAAGAATAATCCAACAAAGGTGTCCGGTATGTCCACCCCTTTTGAATGTCCATCAATTTCGATCGTAACAGGTACCACATCTTTAGCAACCACTAAAACTTTAAATTCTTTATTAACGCTTTCTTCACCGCATGAAATGGTAGCTGTTAATACGACAAGCGTATCTTCAACACATCTGTTTACAACACCTGTTGCTGACATAACCTCGTCATTTGTACTCGACCACATCAGACGTACTCCACCTGGCGAAGTTACTGGTAATGTTAAATCTTTTATCACGAGTGAACAATCACCCAATGTTAATCGATTAGCAGCTGATTCACATTTTTGTAAGTCGCTACACCCTTCTAATGAACTGAGATAAATCTCATCTGGGGTTAAAGCTTCACTATATATTTTAAACTCTGCCATCTCTCCTTCAAATTGCGGATCATCATGGCGTGATTTACCGATATAATTTAAAACGTCATCACCTACCATGCTATTTGGTTTCACTGTAATCGTTTGACTATGTGCTAAAACTTCACCATTTACTAAGATAGAAGCCACATGATCTTTTACTGTAATAGCGATATGTTGCCAACTATTTTCTT
>JBOFCV010000275.1:0-2262 GCA_051646305.1 Turicibacter sp. | reverse complement strand
ATACGAGTAACATGTTTGTCACATGAACTCACATAAACACCAACAGATGTTAACAGATGTTAATGTTTTCGTCCGTCTCGTGCATTTATATTTTAGGGCAACGTGTGGTATCGCTTTTGTTTTCTTCTTTATTTCATTTGTCTATTTATGGCGATGTAACTATGATAAACGAGAACTATTTCTTCCAGTAATTTTATCAATTCTCATTGTTGGAGGATGTGTTTTTTCTCCATACACAGAGCCAAGAGCATTTTTAATTGCTTGGATTATTATGCTCGCTTTTATTTGTAATTGTTTTTTTATTATTTTTTGTAAAAGAGTAGAACTCTTTAAGTTTTCATTTTTACTCCTCTCCTGTTTTTCATTTTTTATTATGCTCTATAGTTTAAATATCTACGAAGATTTCTCTAATAAGGTTTCGAATAGAAATGCTATGATTTTATTCAAGGTAGCCTCAGGTTGTAGGAAACCAATAGAGATATCACGAATTGAATCAACTGGAGGTTATCGCTTCATTAATAATCGAGAGGAATGGGTTATGGCATCAATGCAACATATGAAAAATTATTATGGATGTGAAATAACTTCTGGGAAATAGTTGACACATAATGAATAATGTGAAAATAGCTACGTTAATTTGCACCTTTAATCCTAATTATTATCTTGTTGAGCAAATTAGGTCTATAAAAAACAGTTTCTTTAATATGCCAATATATATATCGGATGATTCAAAAAATGGTATGTATCTAGATGAGTTGGAAAAATGTTATTGTAGTGATTTCACCAATTGTAGAGTGTTAAAGGGACCCTCATTAGGTTTTGCGGGTGCCAACTTCATTACGGCATTAAAAAGAATTTTTGCATGCAATTCATACGACTGGGTTTTTCTTTCAGATCAGGATGATCTATGGGTTAAGGAGAAAGTTGAACGTTATATTTTTGTGGCGAACTCATTAGATAACTCGATCCCTCAAATAATATTTTCTGACTCATTGTTAGTTGATGAGTGCAATCAGGTTTTTAATAAAAGTTTTTTTAAATTTCAGAAACTTTCAACAAGCGTATTCGAAGGTGACGATATTTTATTTAAAAATTGTGTGCAAGGAGCAACCCTTTGTATTAATAAAAAAATGGTTGAGTTGATTGATGAGTTTTCTTGTGATGATGATTTAGGGCATATTGTGATGCATGATTGGTGGATTGCAATATTAGCAAGATATAGAGGTGGGTGGACATTTATTAATGAGCCTCTGTTACGGTATAGGCAGCATAATGATAATGTAATTGGTGCAAGAAGGAGTTCTTTCTTTATGATTGATGTTTTATTCTCACCAAGACGTTATCTTCGACGGATCTATGATTTATCATTGCAACTGGATTTATTTTTTTCTAAAGGGCTCAGTCTTTATCCACAGAAACGTTTGAAAATAGGTCTTTTATCACGATGTAAGTTATTATTGATTAGACTGCTAAATGGGTGATTTTTATTTTGTGATTTTTGGTGTCACTATTTTTAATGTATTTGATTTTGACATGTTATGAATATATCTATTGGTTTAGTATCATTCGGTCATGCGATAGACGATTTACGCGATGTTTTGTCTATTGTATCTAACTTAATTGATGGTTTTCATTTAGTAAAGGTAAAGCTTGTTTTCGTTGAACATATGAATCGTCCTGTCGATGAGATTATATCCTTGACGGAGTTGATAGATAAACAACCATGTTTATCTCAATTCATCTATAATCCAGATAATCCAGGATTTGCATCTGGACATAACCAAGCTATCTGTTACGAGTCAGATTATCATTTGATATTAAATCCAGATGTATATATAGATAAAAGTAGTGTTGTCAAAGCTATCGAGTTTATGAATGAGAATGTTGATTGTGGGCTAATGACACCTTATGCTTCATGGTTTGATGGTCAAACTCAACACTTGTGTAAGCGATATCCTACAGTATTTGACTTGTTTTTACGTGGTTTTATGCCTAAGCCTTTTATGGATTTATTCTCTAAGCGACTATCTCATTATGAAATGTCTGATACATTAAATGATAAAGATGTTTATTGGGATCCTCCGATTGTTAGCGGTTGCTTCATGTTATTTAGAACTGAGGTTCTTAAGAAAATTGGTGGGTTTGATCCTCGATTTTTTTTGTACTTTGAAGATTTTGACATTAGTCTACGAACGGCAAAAGTTAGTCGGATCGCCTATGTTCCTCAGGTAAAGGTTGTACATCATGGAGGGCATGCATCTC
>JBOFCV010000147.1:0-2144 GCA_051646305.1 Turicibacter sp. | reverse complement strand
CAACACCAAAATATTCACGGCCCGTCGTTTTGGGAGGTGGTAAATAGAAGTATTCATCATTTAATAGTTCTGCTAAGAAATTAGCATCCACACAACCTTTGGATCCCATCACTCCACCATCGTCATATGTTTTTTGACCCTCAGTTATTAAATTAACTACACCATCTATAATCATATTTCCCGGCCCCGTATCAAATGCATACACATCGTTAACCGAGCAATTTGCAGGTAAAATTGTTACATTTCCAATCCCACCAATATTTTGTAAGGCGATGGTTTCTTTTTCACTTCGGTACAATAAATATTCAGGATACGGAACTAACGGTGCACCTAGTCCCCCTACTGCCATATCACCCACTCGGAAATCATTAATCGTAACAATCCCCGTTTTCTTAGCTATAACCGAACCTTCTCCAATTTGAAGCGTTGACTTCACGGTTATATGATCAGTCGTTTTACCTTGTGGCAGATGATAGATCGTTTGTCCATGAGAGCCAACCAAATCAATTTCAGAAACATCTAGTTTAGCTTTTTTACAAATATTAAAAACAGCTTCTGTGTATAGCTCACCTAACACAAAATTTAGATGACATATCTTTTCATTATTTGACGTTTTCTCACTAAACAATTCAAATATTTGGGTGCGAGTTTGTGGTGGAAATTCATAGTTTTCAAATGCGACTAATTCCACTTCCGTCTCTAAACCGTGACCTTTAATTTTGACCAATGCTGTATCAATCCCATCAACAGATGTTCCAGACATTAATCCAATCACTAATTTCTCTTCTTTTTTTACTAAGTTCAACAATCTTTGCATGTTAGTTTAACTCCAATTTAACCGGGCATACAGCTTGCCCGCTCACGCCGTTAACCATCGCATTCACTAAACTCTCAATTGATAATTTCGAATATTCGTAAGCCGTGATCGCTGTTTTAACTTGTGGATAGAATTTTATATCATACGGATTGCGTAGCGCTACTGCGATAAGATTTGGATGAGATTCACACAAAGCATTCACAAGATTTGCTTGGGTTTCAAAACTTGCGACATTATACGTTCCCACAATCACCTGATGATACGATGCAGCTTTTAAAACAATATCCTTTATGTCTTCGTCTGTGACATTTAAATGGGAAACATGAGCGTCACATCCTAATTTATCTGCCAAAACTTCGGCAAATGAACACTTGTACACTTGACCATCCGCATCGTTTAACGACATCGGAACTGGTGAAATAACTAGAGTTTTTTCGCGTGTTACATTTAATTCACCTTTTAATACCGTTACACTTTTTTCACTTACTTCTTTTGCAAATTGTTGGTGTTTTTCAAATGCATCATTTGAAAGTTGATTTAGTTTTTCTTTATAATCTGCTAATTTATATTTTTCTTTCACAGCTAAAACTTTTGAAACGGCATCATCAATTCGTTCCATTGATAACGTCCCATCATTTACAGCGGCAATGATTTTTTCAATCGCCTCTGCTTGAAGCTCGCGTGTATGACTGATACATAATAAATCAGCACCCGCAGCTAAAGACATCACGGATCCATTTGCTGTTCCATATTCGTTAGCAATAGCTTTCATTTCCATACAATCGGTCATAATGAGTCCTTTATAACCTAATTTTTCACGTAATAATCCGGTTAGAATATCTTTAGATAATGTTCCTGGTAATCCATCTTTTGTTAACTGTGTAAAGACAATATGTGCCGACATCATTGCGTCAAGACCTGATTCAATTGCTTTTTTAAATGGCACTAATTCAACTTCTTCTAAACGTTTGATATCATGTGTAATCACCGGTAATCCATAATGAGAATCAACAGCCGTGTCTCCGTGTCCTGGGAAATGTTTTGCCGTTGCAATCACGCCATGTTCTTGAAGACCTTTAATATATTGACTTCCAAACTCGGCGACTAATTCTTGGTTATCTCCGTATGAACGAACGCCGATCACTGGATTTTTAGGATTATTATTCACGTCAAGAGTTGGAGCTAAGTTAAAATTAATTCCAAGGTTTAATAATTCTTGCGCCATATATGAACCTTGCGTATAAGTCAGATGAGGATCATTAAGCGATGCGATGGCCATATTTCCAGGCATAAACGTCGCGCCATCGAATAATCTTGTGACCATTCC
>JBOFCV010000237.1:0-8464 GCA_051646305.1 Turicibacter sp. | reverse complement strand
TTGTGGTGATTACATTGTAAAGGAAAAGGAGATATTATGTCTTTTTTAATGCACCTAAAAATAAAAGGTGCTGGTTTTCACCAACACCAAATATTGTACAGCCAATAAAAATAATGACCCAAAAGAGCAACGTCATGTTGCTCTTTTTCTTTATTCAAAATTAAAGTTAAACATAATAAAAACGACTCGCTAGGTTTGCGAGTCGTTTTTATTATGTTTAACGGCTTATTGGTGTTTATAAAATCTTCGATTTTCAAGCATTCCGATACGTTCCGTCATATTTCCAACTTCACATTGTTCCAAGTGCATTTCAAGCGCTGTAAGCTTAGCTGACACAACATCTAAATAATGAACAAGCTCGGCTTCAATAATAAGGGGTTCTTTTGGTGATCCCCACTCTAATTTACCATGATGAGAAAGTACCATATGTTTTAACAACATGATTTCTTGTCCTTCAAATCCAAGTTCCTTCGATTTTTCATCAATTAATGAAACCATAATAGAAATATGGCCAATTAACGTTCCTTCAATCGTATACTCTGTATTAATAAAGTTTGTGCATTCCATTTCAAAAAGTTTACCCATGTCGTGCATCACAATTCCTGCGTAGACTAAATCACGATTTAACGTCGGATATAAATCACAATACTGACTGGCCATCTTCAACATTTCAAAAACATGTTGAACTAAACCTGATTTAAAATGATGGTGCATCCGACTTGCGGCTGGGTGAACATAAAACTTATCGCCATATTCAGTTATAAAAGCTTCTGTAATGGCTTTATAATACCCCAAAGACATCTCATCTAAATAAGATTTTATATGCCCTCTTAACGTCTCGACGGGATACTTAGAGCTCTCAACAAATAAAGAATAGTCAACTTCACCTTCTTTTAAAGCCATTGTTTCGACATTCAGTTGTTTTTGGGCATGATACAGTTGCACAACACCTTTAACCGTTACAATTTGACCACTGTTAAATAAGGTTAATTCTTCGGGTGTAACCGTCCACTTATTAGCAAAAATTGTCCCGCTATTATCCATAAATTCAAGTTTTAAATATGGTTTTCTTGAGGTTGTTAATCCTTGTGAGACTGCTTTGATCATTAAATCAACCGTCACTGTACTTTTAACTACTAAATCCTTAATTTGCATGTGTGTCACCTACTTCTAAACTTTCAATTAAAGTTTCTATTTTTTTAACACCATATGCGTCATATGAGTCAATATACGTTTTTAAATCTTTTGGGTTATGAACAGATTTTCCGATTAAGTACTTACTTGATGCACCCACACCAAGTCCTAAAATATTTTGCGCTTCTTCCATAATTAAAATATTATAGATACTTTCTTGTCCACGTTTAGAATACCCGATGTTCTCCATATTAGCCGAGATATTTTTTTGACGATAGAGATAGTATGGAATATAATCGTTATTTTTAGCAAATTCATACGTCATTTCCACCATATTCGTTAATTCTTCATGATTGGCGGTTGTATACAGGCCTCTATTTTGCGTAATTTTCGAACTACGCTTAAAGGCTAACATATGCACGGTTAAAGACTCAGGTTGAAGTAAGCTAAGCTCTTTAAGTGTATGCGCGACCTCTTGTACCGCTTCTCCAGGAAGCCCAATAATAATGTCCATGTTAATATTCTCAAACTCATATTCTTTTGCTAACTTATATTTATCAATCACATCACCAACCGAATGATGACGGCCAATGCGATCGAGTGTTTCTTGGTTAAACGACTGTGGATTGATACTGATTCGGTGGATATCGTACTGTCTTAAAAGAGCTAATTTTTCTTTGGTAATGGTATCGGGACGCCCTGCTTCTACTGTTATTTCACGGACCTCACTAGCATTTGCGATCTCTTTATAGACAGTGGACACGAGTCTTTCAAACTGTGAAGTCGATAATGTCGTAGCTGTTCCTCCACCAAAATAAATTGAGGTTACGGGTAATTTTTCTTTTTTTATGTGAGCTCCCACGATTTTAATTTCTTCTATTAATGCATCAAGGAATGGTTCCACCCATTTTTTAAACGGCTCGTGCGCATAGGCTGGGAACGTACAATACGCACAACGTGTCGGGCAAAATGGAATGCCGATATAAATACTAATTTCGTTTTGAATCGTATGTAAGTCGGGAATCACCGTTAACTGATGGTTTGCAACATTTAATAGTAAATCCATCTTTTCATCTGAAACTAAGTATTCATCTTGCATATATGCTTTAATTTCACTATCAGTTAATCCACGTTTCTTCATATTATGAACAAGTTTTGTGGGACGCATTCCTGTAAGTAATCCCCATGATTGAACCATCTTTGTATGGTTTTGTAATAATAATAAATGGGTTGCTAAGTATGCATATTTTCTAGCACGGATAAAGTCTTTTTCGTAAACCGTTCTACGAATTTCTTGTGTCTCATTATTTAATGTTCCCTTTATAACCAGAACATCTTGATCTAGCGTTTCTTGGTAGTTAAAAACGAGTTCACCACTCTGTTCATTATCAATGATAGACGAAGTGAAAAATGATTGATTTAGCACTTGCATCGCATTAATGATTAATGGCTCTTCTACCCCTAAAATATTCATGATGATTTGTTGTGCCATATGACCACTCCATTCTTCTCATTGAAAAGGGGCTGTCTTTGTATGACCATGTTGCCATCATAAAAGAGCAGACCGCTTCTTAGTTTAAACAATATTTTAAAGACATCTAACGACTATTATAACAAAAACTTTAAAACCTGACTAATTTAACAGTCATGATTGCAAAAATAATCTACTCAGCCCAATCATTCTAGCAGATTGTAACCCATTATTTAGTAAAGAGAGGGCTGTATCAAATTGATACAGCCCTCTATCTACATTTAACGAATAACTCTCTATCCACCCAATCAATTAATCATACGGTTAAAGCCTATATTAGCTTTGTACAAGCTTTATAGCTTACCATGTATCCTAATAACTGGTAATTAGGTTCCTGCTCACACTTTAACGGTATTATACGACTAAATAAATGTTATCTATCTGACTTCCTTACTTGACGATAATTGTTGTACTTAATGGCGCTAACGTTAACTCGGTTTGAATAGATTCTAAATATTCTGTACCACTTTTAATTTCATTGGCGATCAGATTAAACCCTTTACTCATGACAGGGATTGTAAACGTTTGATTTTGCGTGTTAAAGAAGACTTTAATTTCTTCCCAATCTCCATATGCTTTTACATTTTTTAAATTATATTCTATCACAGAATTGTGGTGATGGAATATACGTAAATGTTTTTTCACAAGAGAAGATTGTGAAAAACGGAAAGCTCCGTGTGCTTTTCTTATTTTAATATAACCTTTCACTAAATCAATCGCTTCTTGTTGTTTTGCAACTTCAGTCCATTTAATAGCGTTAATTTCATCAGATGATTTATAACTATTTTCAATACCTTTTTTTGTTCTAAAAAATTCTTGTCCACATTGAATAAATGGAATTCCTTGCGCAAAAATGACCATCGCTGTAGCTAGGAGTTGTCGTTTTTTTCTTATATCATCGCTTTCATCACCGTTTGAAAGAAGCATTCTATCCCATAATGTATGATTATCGTGACACTCAACATAATTGACACTTTGAGATGGATTATAGAAGATATAAGATTCACCCTCTTGTAACCCTGAACTCCCTGCTAACAATTGTTTTCCTGAATTTGCGTAATCAAAGTTTCCAAGCGCTAGACCACGCTCACAGTGATTAAATGTATGACCTTTTATATTATCTCTAAAATCATCATTAAAATGTGAAATACCTGGCATTTTATGGGCATTAAATTTAGCAGCTTTTTGATGCTGTAATAACGGCGTGTTCATATCCCATCCCTCACCATAAAGTAAAATAGATGGGTCTATTTCATCACACTCATGTCTAATTTCATTCATCGTGTCGACATCGATTATTCCCATTAAATCAAAGCGAAATCCATCAATACCATACTCTTCTATCCAAAACTTGATTGAATCAATGATATATTTTCTTACCATATAACGGTCGGTCGCTAAATCATTGCCACATCCCGTTCCATCAGATGGCATTCCTTGATAATTATACCGATAAAAATATGTCGGTACCATTGCATCAAATGGATGGTTTTTTCTTTCAAACACATGATTGTAAACAACGTCCATTATAACGCCTAATCCATTTTCGTGTAAGGTATTAATTAATATCCTTAGCTCGTTGATTCGCGCGTATGGATCGCGTGGATTAGTTGAGTAACTTCCTTCTGGTACATTGTATTGAATCGGATTATAACCCCAGTTGTACAAATCTAATGGATTCATTTCATCTACACCTTCAAAGTCAAAAATCGGAAGTAGCTGAATATGTGTCACACCAAGTTCCTTAATATAAGCTAATGAAGTCGGTTTCATCGTATCAGGGTTATTTTTAAGTTCTGTTAAACCTAAGAACTGGCCCTTCATCAAAACATTAGAAGATTCGTCTATTGAAATGTCTCGAATGCTCACTTCGTATATGATAGCATCGGTTGGTTGTACAAGTTTAGGTTTTAAATCATGATTTATTTGCACACATGCTAACGGGTCAACGACCACACTATACTCTGAATTTTCTGTAGATGCTATTGCATAAGGATCAAGCGTCTCATTTTTTACTTGATTATTTGTAATCGCGTAACGATAACGACATTTATCTAAATTACCTTCCACAAAAACTTCCCAAATCCCTTTACTTTTAGGATGTAATTTGTACAAACTACACTTTGGATTTTCATATAAAATCAACTCAACATCAGTAGCAGTTGGCGCCCAAATTTTAAACTTAGTTCTCATTTTACTATAGCTTGGACCTAAATCAGTTTTATCATATTTAAATTTTTTATCAAATTCATTTGTACGTGCAATATACCCTAAAAATAAGTAGCTTTTATTTTGATAACAATCCATCACTTCATAATTTTTTCCGACTTCAATAAACCCTTTCACTGATAATACATATTTTATCTCATGACCAAAATCATATTTCTCATCAACTTTTAACTCAATATATGTATCCATATGATGACCTATTAACTTAAATGGGGCAATTTCTCCATCGTAGTAGTTCTTAGGTACAATAACCGTAATTTTTTGATACTCATCAAGGTATGAAGAAAATCTTTCTTGTACGTTTTGCATGGCTAGTCCCCCTTAACGTTTATGTCAGTTAATTAAATTACTTTATAATTGGCTTCAGTCCAATTTTTTATTCATATGAATTGTTCTTTTATTTCTCCTTGTACCCTTTCACTCAATCAATGACAGCGCTTGCTACAATTTTACCATTTTCACCTTTTTTTTACAAACAAGATATTTTCCCTCTATCCATGGACTCTCTAAACAATCCCATAGAGTGGTTACTCATATATAGTATATTACTAGTCCCCTATTTTGCGCTTGCTTTTTATCGTTAATCATGACTTACTGGAAAGTCGTCAGTCAATTTACACATTTACTATAGTTTTCTATTTAATCTCTCTTATTCTGCTAACTCTCCTAAGTCATATTTTTTTATTAGGACGGGTTACCATCTTTTGTTATCCATTTTGTTTTTGCTTATCAAACAAATGTATTTCCAATCTAATCGCCCTAACTAAACTCCCTGCTACAAGCTTTGATATTTTATCACTTGAATGACTTTAAAATAAAAAATCCACGTAGGTGGATTTTTTACAATACCGCAACTGGCGTCTATCTAAACATAATAATTTACCATGTAGGTTCTTTATCGATTAGCGGATGAATTCAATTATAGTTTTGTCCTCTTAGATCATAAAACCTATACAAAATTAATTATATTAAAAATAAAACTCACGTTTCAACCTGCCTTTTTAGTATTGCTTCTTAAACTTTTGCCCTACACTTATCTATCGATCTCCCATCTTTGATCAATCTATTTTTTTTAATATAATCGCCTCTAAACAAATGTACTAACCATATTTCTTCCTTTTTGTTTGGAACGATAAAGTGCAGCATCAGCATAATAAATACCTTCATCTAAGGTGATAGTCGAATTAGCATACTCATATACACCTAAACTTGCTGTTATACTTAAATCTTTACTTTTATTAATAAAGAATAGGCAATTTGATATTTCCATTCTTATCTTTTCGGCAAAGCACTGTGCCTGGATGTGATTATAGTCCTGTAAAAAAATCAAAAATTCTTCTCCACCATACCGGCCAATTACAATATTTTCATGACTATAGTTCTGTAGAATTTGACCTACTTGAATTAATACTTGATCCCCTATTTGATGACCATACGTATCATTTATCTTCTTAAAATAATCTATATCTAACATAATAACGCTTAATGGCGTTTTATTGCGTAATTTTTTCAACATATTTTCAGCTTTTCTTAGACACACTACTCGATTAAATACGCCTGTTAATCCATCGTGGCTTGCATAGTACTTTGTTTGTCGATATAATTTTGCATTTTCAATTGCAATTGCAACATAAGAAGCTAAGAGCTTTGTTTTATTCAAATCATTTTGAGTATATGCAGATTTTTGAGTACTTTGAACGGTAATAAATCCTTTCACTTCATCATGCACAATTAAAGGACACATAATAATCGAGTGTATTCCCTCACTCACGATTTTAAATTTCTCCTTCTTAGGAATAAATTTTGTATATTCGGTATGAATATCATTCATGAGGATATTTCTTTTATTTTTAACACAATACACCCCTAAACTTGTTTCATCTTCAAAAGAAATAATTCCCTTACCTAATTGGTTGCCTAGTTGATGATAAAGTGCGTATTCCAGTCTATTTTCTTCTTCATTTAATTCAGTAATTCCAAAAATTGAAACATCCATTAACTTAGATAATTCATCATGTACTTTGATAAGTAATTTATCGTAGCTTAACTTACTAGTTAATACAAGTCCTATATTGGAAATTAGAAATATCTCATCGTATAATTCTTTAAAGAGTCTGGCTTCACTAACTGATTTTTCATGTTTGAGCTTAGCCCCCCATAAATTACTTCTTTTTAATTCGAGCGTTTTTTCATATTCTTGATACACTTCATAAAAATGTAAGGCTAGTTCATAATTCTTTACTTCTTTATATAATAGGATCAATTGATCTGATATCTTTTTAAAAGATAGGGGCATTCCGTACTCTTGTGCAATGGAGAAAGCTTTCAATAATTTCAACTCTGATTTTTCATATTCCCCTGCTACAAATAATAGTTTACCCCAATCAAATAAGGTATTCATTTCAATTTCACTAAACTTTTCGTTTAAACTTATCCTATACGCCTGCTCAAAATCCGTTTTTGCCACCTCAAAATTATTTTGTCGATACTCTATGTTTCCTTTGATACGATAACTTTCAGCAATAAGAATTTTATAGTTCCCCCTAGTTGAGCTCACAAGTGCTTGGTTAATTAACTGAATAGCTTGATTAAAATCGTCATATTCTACATGAATTTCTGCTTTAATTTGGTCAAAAATAATTTGGTTAACAGGTGATTTTTCTTCTTCAATCGCATTTAGAGACTCAACTGCCTGTTTCGCCTCTTCAAACTGTTCTAATCGCATATAATTCTGAGCTATATTTCCAAGTATTATTTGTAAATGTTTTTTGTTATGGGACTTCTCCGCTAAATTTAATCCTTTAACTCCCCATTCTATGCTTGAATTATACATTCCTAGCATAAAATACATATACATTAATCCATTACATGTATTCATTATCCCATCAACATCTTCGAATTCTTCGAAGATGTTATAAGCTACCGTATGAGATTCTATGCCTTGCTGAAATTGGCAATTATCATTGTAAAACCACCCAAGTGTTGCGTGCAGATGCCCTTCAATTAATTTTAATTTATTTTTTTGAGCAAATAACACGGCTTCTGTCATAAAAGCTTCTGCATGATCCTTATTTTTTTTGATTAATTCAAGTAAAATACCATTAAACTCTTGCATATAATTAGTGTCTTCTAATAGTTTACCCAGGTGATAATCTAACTTTAAATTTATTTTATCCAAATGATTACATCCCCCTATGTAAGCTTTTGTTCCATATTTTTATTTATTGTTTATATAAAATTTTATCATAATTTAGAATAAATGTAATAATTTTCTATTTTAATGTTAATAAATCTTGCGCTTTTTTTATTATGGATAACAAAAGATATCTTATTGAATATAACTTTTAAGCGGATAATACCAATTAAGTGAAATTCTATATCTTTTATATTGATTTTATTGTTTATGGTGTGGTAAGTTAACTATAACTTAAACCTTCATTTTGTACGTTTGGATAACAGTCTTTTTTAAAACATTAGTTTGTGGTAAATAATGTTTTTTTATGTATTTTCTTCATGTGTGCAAATGTACACTTTAAAAATTGTAAAATCTTTTATACAATATTTCCTGTA
>JBOFCV010000219.1:0-4209 GCA_051646305.1 Turicibacter sp. | reverse complement strand
GAAAGTGGAATTCCAGCGCTTGAGGCGATGGCTTTGAAGGGAAGTTATGATCGCGGATTACCAATTATTCAAACGGCAACGGTATTTACGGGCGCTGTGGTATCTTCAACCATTCCCCAGATGGCAGGACTTAAGGATTTAAAAAATCGTAAGAAAGTATTTAATTTCTCGCTTTTCCTTATTATTGCGATGTCAGTTCCGGCAACCATTGGATTATTCACCGTCGTCGATGAATTAAATATTGCCTTATTCAAAGATTTAAGCGGAATAAAAGCCTTGAAACTATTAACCATTCAGGTCTTATTTTATCCATTTATCTTTTTCTCAACCGCCGTTATGCAACAAGAAGGCGAATATTCCAAACTCTTATTATCCGTTCTTGGCGGTGTATTTGCCAAAATATTGCTAACCACACCTTTAACACAACAACTTGGAATTGAAGGAACGGCATTGTCATCAGTCATTGGCTTAATGGTCATTGCGTTAATTAGCGCGTGGCAGTTCAGAAAAATGTTTTATTCAAAATCGATTGTTTCCATTATAAAAGTCTCATTTGCTTCACTTGCGATGTGGTTGACACTCGATATGGCCTATCCATTTATTCAAGAGTTTATTAAAAGTATAAGTGATGTGCGTGTCCAAAGTATTGTTTCATTAACACTTCAAGTTCTTGCTGGTGTGGTTGCCTACGGGATTGTGATGGGAATTCTAATCATGACCACAAAGGTGACAGGGAAGTCCACTCGTAAGAAAAAGGCAAAACGTAAGAAAGTTTAAAATTTCAAAAGTTGTGCTCTCATCCATTAGTTAAATAAAAATAGTTGATATTGGCAATGATAATATGAGGTTGCATCACACAAAAAATAGGTTAAAATTAAGATTTAAGAGATCGTTTGAAAGGTGGGTCCACGATGATATATATTGTAGGTTTAGGAGCAGGTGACGAGTCACAGTTAACACTTGGTGTGGTGGCGCAGTTGAAAAAAGGATTACCTTTATTTTTAAGAACAAAAGAACATCCGATGATTTCGTTTTTAGATTCAAATGACATTCCGTATCGTGCCTTTGATGATGTCTATATGAAGCATGAGACGTTTGAGCCTGTTTACGAAGAAATTATTGAAACGGTTAAAGAAGAAGCTAAAAAAGGGGATATCATTTTTGCTGTTCCTGGTCATCCATGTGTGGCGGAGTATACGGTTAAACGTTTAGTCGCTGAAACTGAAAGCGTGATTGTTGGGGGACAAAGTTTCTTAGACCCGATGTTTGCTTCCCTTGCGATTGATCCAATTGAAGGATTACAAGTCATGGATGCGCTTGATTTTGATTATGAAGCAATTGCACCGAAACAACATTTAATTGTTCCTCAGGTGTTTGATCAATTAGTGGCATCAAATTTAAAACTTGATTTAATGGAAGTGTATGATGCAGAGTACGAAGTGTGTATTGTTCGTGCAGCGGGAAGTAATATTGCACAGTTAAACTGGGTAAAATTATATGAATTGGATCATAATTTTAAACTTGATAACTTAACAACAATCTACGTTCCACCAATGAAATAGTTTTGTTTTTAGCTGTTTAGATGTTTGAATTTTCTTATGTAGATTTTCTTATTATATAGGGATTCACTGATAATAGACCGCATGGCACTAACGCTTGTGCCTAAAAATTGTAAAGGGCATTAAAACAAGTGGCGTAACCGCCACTAGTCCCATTATTAATTTTTAGTCAACGCTAACGTGCTATGCTACAAATTCTTATAAGGGTAAAGCTATCTAGATGTTTTTAATATGAAGAGAGTTTTAGTTAGTTAAATTTGTTCTTAGTACTAAGTTCGCATCTGCTTAGATGTTTGAAATTTTTTAGGTAGGTTTTCTTATTTATATAAGGATTTGGTAAAGAGCTTTTCTTATATCAGGATATTTGTTGATACTTAGTATTTGAAGCAGGTCTGCTAATTTAGTTAGAATTCAGTATTAATAGCATTCTATATAGAAACAGATAAATATTTTACAAATACATCGCAACTTTTAAATCGTAAGTGACTTTCTGCTTACAAAGTAATAGATATTTCATCGTGTTTGTGGCAAGTCTAAAACTTTAAATACTGTCATGCGAAGATATCCTATAGTCCTACTATAAATTTTAAAATACAAAAATTTAGTAGGGCTTATATAATTAGTAAGTTCAAAGTTTAAAACACGAAACTTCAATTACAAAGTGGCAGTTTGTTAATTTAAAAAGACTAAATTTAAGAGTTGCTATGTAGTAGCTATCCCCAAAAAGTCTGGGTTAGCGTTTTGGTGAAGCGAAGGTTTAAAACAAGACATGGGATGAATATCGCGTAGCGATATTTATGGGCACCGCCCATGCATGTTTTAAAACGTAAACGAAATCACAACACATCCCATTAAGTAAATTCAAAGTTTAAAACAGGAAATTTCAATTACGAAGTAGCATTTGATTAATTAAAAAATGATGAATTTAAGACTTGCTAGAGATAGCTATACCAATAAAAAAAACAAATAGAAGGGATTTGAATTGAAATGAGATTAGATAAGTATTTAAAAGTTTCTCGACTTGTGAAACGTCGTACGCTTGCTAAGGAAGTTGCCGATAAAGGCCGTATTGAGATTAATGGAAAAACAGCTAAGTCTAGTTCAGTTGTGGGTCTAGGTGATGAGTTAACACTTTATTACGGGAATCGTATTTTAAAAGTTCGTGTAACAGATATTAAAGATTCAACTAAAAAACAAGATGCAGCTTTCATGTATGAAATTGTGAGTGAAGAACGTATCGAGCGTCCAGCACTTGATGAAGTGACAGGGATTGAAATATTTGAATAAAATAAAACGTCTAAGATTAATGTCTTAGACGTTTTTTAACAGCACATTTTTGAGGCTGAAAGATGGCTTGTTTATAGAAAAACATATATTTTTGTAGGAGTTTTTAATAATTTCTGTAGCTTTAAATCATCTCAGTAACCCATAACAGACGAATAATTAAAAGATAAAAATAATATTTCGGATATCTCTTGATTTTAAAGTAAGAAACTGCTAAAAATTATATCGTTGAGAGTAGTCAAAAACCTAATTTATATACTTTGCTACCTAGGTCTTTTAGGGTTCAATCAATGTTTTCAAGAACAGAAAAGGTTAACTGGACGTGTAGATCTAAATTGATATAAAATTTAAAGCGAAAAAGGTCGATAGGAGTAGTAACTAAACTATAAGTGAAGTGGGGTAGGGCTGTTGAAAAGAGATAAAATGTTTAGTTTAAATCCTATAGTAGTTGTTGTCATTTTGGGAATTGCAATATCAATTGCTAATTATCAATTAAAAGAAGAATCAAGAAAAGTCTCTGTTGTTGATGAATCAAAATCTGTTGTTTATGCCCAAGGGTCGTTAATGAATTCAGCGAAAGAATATCTGGTTGACCATATTTATCGCGGTGATAAATATGAGCCGCTCGTAGAGTGGTTAGTTAATTTAGATTCAAGAATATTAGTATTTCTAAATGACTATCATATTTTTATAAGAACAATACCTGATATAGGTGAATCAACTTCATTTAATAAGGAAACAAATGAAATGATTTTCCCTTATTCAGATGAGCTAGATCTAAATGAATATTTTGGACTCTCATTTTATTTTCAATTAGGTCAGGCAATTTATGAAAATATTGAAGATAAATCATGTTTTGATGATGTAGATGTCATGTATCAACAAGCATTAACTAACCCCGAAGTTGAAATTAGTAATAGTGTTGATTATTTTGCAACGCGAGTGACTTTATTTTACAGCGATTTACCATTACTTCAATCACAAATTGATACGCATAACGATGTGATTAAAGTGCTAGAGGCTGTTGGATTACTGTAGTACTTATATTATGTTACCTCAAACACCATCAAATTCTGATGGTGTTTTTGTCGTTTTTCGTCACACAAAACTTGAGTGAAATGTTATCTTATTGGATTTTTTTGGTATATAATCAAAAGGAATAGTATGGAATGAAGAAACATAAAAAAGGGGATAATACGATGAAAAAAAGTTTATTAGGATGGATGATGGCCACGGCTATTATTGCAACAGGTTGTAGTCAAAACGAAACAGAAATTAAAGAAATAGAAGATTTGGAACCTGTTATTGTTGAGGTGGAAGAAAAAGTAGAAACGCCACAAGAACAAGTATCGATTAATATATTAGT
>JBOFCV010000201.1:0-1608 GCA_051646305.1 Turicibacter sp. | reverse complement strand
GTCTGACTGATGAGGGGAAGGATATACTCATTTATTGCCGTGATATTGTCAGTAAAAAAAGTGAGCTGGAAGATTATATTATTGGTAGTTATTATAAAGCCTCCGGTGATCTGACGATTGTTGCTTCATATTCTACCATCTCATTTCTTACCCGAAACTTTATAATGGAATTTTCAGAAAAATATCCTGATATAAATATTATATTTAAAACTATGATAGATACGGTTGATGATATAGGTGGCGATATATTACTGACTAGCTGTGTGCCAAAAAATGATAACTTGATGATTACCCGTATATCTACAGTGAAAAAACGTTTTTTTGCGTCTCCTGCTTATATAGCGCAATATGGTGAGCCATTAACATTACAGGAGCTCTCAAACCATAATGTGCTATTGGTGAAAAATGTATTTTATCCAGAGCTTAGTGATTATTTTTTGCAGTTAGGGATAACTTATTCGATACAAAAAAACACCATTACTTACTCTGATGTCTCTCATGCATTAGATATTGCACTCAGTGGTAAAGGCATCTTATGGGCTCCTATAACGATGGTGCAACGTAGAGTTCAGCCTGATGTGCTTAAAGCATTGTTTGATGATAAGAGTATTATTGATGTTGTTGGTTATGCGGTATATAAACAACGGTTTGTTCAGCCAAATAAAATACGTTGCTTTATTGATGAGCTAAAAAACTTTGTTAAATGTTTTAATGCGGGCGATAAATAAAATAACAACGTTGATATGTTGGTTGCAATGGTAAAGTGTATTTGATTATCTATTAGAATAGATCTTTGTTTTACGGTAGAATCATCGCGTTATTTTTTGTTGTAAGGGATGATTATGCGTCAACGAAGCGGGTTATTTTTGCTGATTATGGCACTTTTTTTGGTGAATGGTGTTTACTTTTTAATCGGCGGGTACCTGCTTGATGAGTCAAATCACTTTAAAAATAAAACACAAAGTGTAATGTATAAGACCGTGCCGGGTTTAAATATTTCACAACAACTGATTTTCAATTTACTTGAACTTAGACGTATTCAACTTAGACTAACTATTTTTGCTAAGCACAATCAATATACATCATTGCCTGAAATAAAGAGTGTTATTGATAAAAATAACATTCTTCTCGAAGAATATAAAGAATTAATTGAAACAGATAAAGAAGAAGTAATTCTCAAACAATTGATAAATTCATGGAGTGATTATGTTGCAGTGTCAAGTGATGCGCTTGATCTATATTATCAAGGTGAGAAAGATAAATCATTAAGCCTGTTACTCAATGATACTATGATTTATTTAAAGCGTTTTGAAAAAGAAAATGAAAAGCTGATTAATATTAATAATGAATACGTATTGAGTTTCAGCCAAGAAACGACCAGATTTGAGAATAAAACCAGTCGTGTATTTTATACCGGTTTAATTATTAGTTTATTGATCCAGTTTTTTTTCGTGGCTACATACTGCTTTTTACAGCGTTCTAAGAAAAGAGCGATTGGTGAAGCGAATATAGATCCATTAACTTCGCTATATAATCGGCGGAAAATCTACTCTCAATGGGAACTGTTCAGAAAAAATAGCCCAATGGTGGTTGCATTATGTGATATAG
>JBOFCV010000192.1:0-35028 GCA_051646305.1 Turicibacter sp. | reverse complement strand
TTTTTATGTTGTTTCCCTTAAAATCATTTCTGTCGGCACCAACTGAACACTAGGAACTTTTTTACCTTCTATCAAATCCAATAAAGCTTCTGCAATAGTTGTACCAATTTTTTTTCGATCTTGAGCAATCGTACTTAGCATTGGATAAACTTGTTTGGCTACCTCAATATCATCAAAACCAATCACTTTCAACTCCTCTGGAATTTTAATTCCTTGCTCACGTAAATATTTCATGGCACCAAGAGCCATTGTATCCCCCGCTACATACATACATTTAGGAAAGTTTTCCTTCCCAAGCCGCCCAAAAAGTCTTTTTGCCGCTTTATATCCCTCTTCCATACAAAAATCATTCGCTTCTTCAAAGAAATTAAGTTCATAATCTCCTCTTAACTCTTTATACTTGTTCACAAAGCCATCATATCTTTCTTTTGATGCAATATAATGAAGTGGTCCAGAAATATAAGCTATATCACCATAACCTTCACTGATATAATATTCAACAACAAGCGAACTTCCTTTTTGATTATCTGAGCAAATTCTAGGAATCGCAGGATAATCCATATCTGTCGTCACACATTTAATGTTACTAGTAAGTAATTCAACCAATTTATCTTCATTTAAATCACCTGTCACAACAAAAACACCGTCCAGTTGTCTATATTTACAATGTTGTAAATAACTTAATTCTTTATTTTTCAAACTAGTTGTGACAAATAAAGTATCATAACCTTCAAGTTCCATTCTTTTTTTAAAATTCTCGATTACACCCGCAAAAAATGGATGCTCAATTCCTATATTTAAAGTCTCTGAAAATAAAACACCCACTAGATTACTTCTTTTCGTGGATAAAGATCGTGCTGAAGGACTTGGAATATACTCCATTTTTTCCATTACTTCTAACACTTTTTTTCTGGTCTTCTCACTCACATCACTATATTCATTTATTACTCTAGAAACTGTTGTTGGTGAAACACCAGCTGCTTTTGCAATATCATAAATTGTTATCATCTTCTCACCTCTACTTATTGTTTTAATCCAGTATGTATTTTTTCATTAAACATATGACCGTGAATATCATTATATCGATTAAAATCTTGTAAAGTCAATATTTTTTAATATTATCCACTAAAATAACTATATTCACACTATATACGATAATATAAAAAAGAACATGATTCTAAAACGAATCATGTTCTTTTTTATTAACATCTATTCAAAAATAATTTTATTTACCGTCTCTTGATCTAATCGTTTTGTTACTTCAACTAACAATTTAACTGCATAATCATAATCATCACGGTGAATCATTGATGTGTGTGAGTGAATATAACGAGAAGCAATACCAATAGACATAGCTGGACACCCTTCATGAGCTAAATGCATAGGACCTGCGTCTGTTCCACCACCAGGCATTGTATCAAATTGGTAAGGAATATTTAATTCATCAGCAACACTAATAACAAAATCACGTAACCCTTTATGTCCTACTAATCCAGCATCCATTAGCGTAATAATTGGTCCTTTTCCCATTTTTGCTTGAACAGAATTAGCACCTACACCTGGTACATCCCCTGCAATTCCAACATCAGCTGCAAATGCAATGGCAGGATTTATTAGTTGAGCAACGGTGCGCGCTCCACGACATCCCACTTCCTCTTGTACAGTCCCTACACCATAAACGATATTAGGATGTGACTCTTCTTTTAACTTTCTTAATACATCCACAGCAATCGCACATCCTACTCGATTATCCCATGCTTTAGCTAATAAGAATTTTTCATTTGCCATTTGTTTAAATTCAATGTACGGTGTAATCATATCTCCAGGTCTAATTCCTAATTTTTCAACTTCTTCTTTTGACTCTACACCTAAATCAATGTACATTTCTTTTATATCAACTACTTTACTACGCGCTTCAGGTGATAAAATATGAGGCGGTGTTGATCCAATGACACCATGGTACGTTTTCCCCGTTGAAGTCGTAACTGTTACTTGCTGCGCAAGCATAACTTGACTCCACCAACCACCTAATGTTTGGAATCTAATAAATCCTTTATCTTCAATGAACTTAACCATGAATCCAACTTCATCCATATGTCCAGCAATAATAACTTTTGGGCCACCTTCAAGCCCTACTTTTTCAGCAATTAAAGAACCAATATGATCTTGATATACTTTATCTGCACTATCTTCTACATATTTTTTCATAACAAGACGCGCTTCTTTTTCTTGCCCTGGCACTGCATTAGCATCTGTTAACTCTTTTAAAAAAGTCAGTGTTTGATCTAATTTAGTCATTATGTTCGCTCCTTTTCCCTTTTTTCTATAAATAGTATGATAACACTTATTTTACCAAAAATAAACCATTTTCATCATAAGATCGCTATCAAAATTCAATATTTATAGTATTCTCTTTTATTTATTTTCTATTAGAAAAATAAATACCATTATTTTAGTTATTATTATACCGTATCCCCCTCTATAATTTTGAGTAATATCCCCTAAATTATATATAAAAAAAGCACCGCTGTTTAGCGGTGCTTTAAATACTTTATAAAAAATTAATTATTTGTTCATTGCATCTTTAGCAGTGTTTGCTAAAGCTGTGAATGCTGCAGCATCAGTTACAGCTAAATCTGCTAACATTTTACGGTTAACTTCGATTCCAGCTACTTTTAATCCGAACATTAATTTGCTATATGATAATCCATTCATACGAGCAGCTGCGTTGATACGTGTAATCCATAATTTACGGAAATCACGTTTCTTTTGACGACGGTCACGGTAAGCATATTGTAATGATTTCATTACTTGCTCATTTGCAGTTTTGTATAATGTATGTTTTGAACCATAGTAACCTTTTGCTAATTTTAATATACGTTTACGTCGTTTACGTGAAACGACTCCACCTTTAACACGCGGCATATTGAGTTCCTCCTTCTAAGTACGAAAATTATAAGCTATAAAGCATTGCTTTAATGCGTTTGTAGTCACCACTTGAAACAATAGCTGATTTAGCTAAGTGACGTTTTTGTTTAGTTGTTTTATTATGAGCTAAATGACTTGTGTAAGCATGACCACGTTTTAATTTTCCTGATCCAGTACGTTTAAAACGTTTTGCTGCTCCACGATGAGTTTTCATTTTTGGCATGTTATTGTCCTCCTCTTTTTTCTCTATTTTTTCTTCGGTGCTAAAACGAGAAACATTGATCGACCATCAAGTTTAGGGTTAGATTCAAGATCTGCTATTTCAGCACATCCTTCAGCAAAGTTTGTTAAGACTCTACGTCCAAATTCTGTATGAGCAATTTCACGCCCTTTAAATCGTACGCTAACTTTAACTTTATCGCCTTTACTAAGGAATTTTTGAGCATTTTTTAACTTTGTATCAAAGTCATGTTGCTCAATGTTAGGACTTAAACGAACTTCTTTTAAACTTACAACAGTTTGATTTTTTCTCGCTTCTTTTGCATGTTTTTGTTGTTCGAAACGGAATTTTCCGTAGTCCATAATACGACAAACAATTGGGTTGGCTTGTGGTGCAACACAAACTAAGTCTAAATTGCTATCAGCAGCCATTTTTAAAGCATCTTTACGTTGCATTAATCCTAACTGTTCACGATCAGGTCCTACAACTAACATTTCCTTAGCACGAATATCATCATTGATTAAATTCTCGTTTTTAACATTTTTCTTGCTAATGACAAGCACCTCCAGTTTTTATAGAACATTCATGGAAAAAAATAAAAACGTAAACACATAAAGTGCCCACGTTTAAAATCACAATAAAGCTTCATGACTTTTAAACCTATCAACTTTCGTTAATCAGGTGAGAAGTGGGTACTTCTTCTTTCCATAAGATATTCACAGATAATAATATAACATCATTTATAGTATATGTCAAATGTACTATAAATATTCTTTTATTTTTTCGACATTGCTATTATCTAAAAGATTACTTTTTAATAATAACTTTAGTGATTCACTCGTAATCACTTCGTCTTCAATTAGTTTAGCATAAGTTCCATTGTCAAGCAACTCTTTATAGTAAAGATTTAATGTTTCTATTGAAATAATACCGCTTTTTGTATACTTACTCATCAAATCAATATAATTTTGCATTTCATTCTCAAGTATTGGGTTTGTATTAAAATAGCTAAGATAACTTTCTTCATTTGCAATCATTGGAATAAATTGTTTATATGCACTCTCAATAAAGTCAGAATTTATTTTTTCTTGGTCGACTAATCGTTTCAACTCATCAAAATTTATTTTTTTTCCATCGTAAATATTATCGACATGTTCACCATATGTTTTTATCACTTCATTCAAAGCTGAGTATTGAGCATATACTCCCTGTATTTGTTTCGAGAAAATAGGTGTACTCTTAATTATATTTTCACTTATTGAATTTTTTCCAACCAAATTAAAGATAGGGAATCCAAAAAACACTAGAATAACAATTATATAGGTATAAGAATTAACGACTGTAAATAGTCCACTTATGAAACCATCTACCTTTTTATTAATTAACACCTCTTTTTTTATACACATCTCCCACTTATAATTCCTACTAAAGACGAATAAGAAGCCTTTAATTATGACAAAAGTACTAATATATAAAATGATGAAAGTAATAATTTGAATAATACTATCCTCATACGGTCCCACTAGAAAGAATAAATTATCTGGTAGTACCTTACTAATAGATAATTGTGATGGGATCAGATTCAATACTTTATCTAGTAATAAGATGGTAACTGAATAAGATATTAAAATGGTGATCAGTTGTACAATTAATTGAACAAAACTATTTCGGTATGATCTTTTGTACCCGTATATAGCCGCAAAACAAACAATACTGAGAACAATACAATCAATGACCCACCCTATAACTGGTTGATATTGACTTAGCAAAATAATCGCTCCTCCCAAGACTTCTTATCATTAACATAATCTAGACTACTCTTTAAGATTGCTTAGATATAATAAAATTTCCTTACACCTATAATAGATGTCTGTATATACAGTATTGTATATCTTTCCATTTTTATACACCTGTTTCTATTTTATTCGATTATTAAACAAAAAAACTATCCGAATGAATATCATTCAGGATAGTTTTTTCTATATCATATAAAATTTTGGAAAACATGATAAATGAGTTCGTCTATTTTTTATAATTAATGCATCTTGCGTTGCGCAATTTCATCTACTACTAAGTGAACGAATTCATTTAATGGTAATGTTTCTGTTTTTTGTTGACCGAAGCGACGGAATGTAACTTCTTTATTTTGAACTTCTTTATCACCTAGCACAATTGACATTGGTACTTTTTTAGTTTGTGATTCACGGATTTTATAACCCATTTTTTCTTCACGATCATCTAATTCAAAACGAATCTTATATTTACGTAATAGTGCACTAATTTCATTTGCATACTCTAAGTGGAATTGATTATTAACTGGGATTACTGTCACTTGTGTTGGGGCTAACCATAATGGGAATGCTCCTTTATATGTTTCAATTAAGAAAGCTAAGAATCGTTCATATGTTCCAACAAGTCCACGGTGAATAACAACAGGACGAACTTTTTCTCCATTTTCAGAAACGTATGTTAAATCAAAGCGTTCTGGTAATAAGAAGTCTAATTGAATTGTTGCTAGTGTAATATCATGTCCTAAAGCAGTTTTAATTTGAATATCTAATTTTGGTCCGTAGAATGCTGCTTCTCCTTCAGCTTCAATGAAATCAACATTATTTTCTCTTAATGTATGACGTAATTCATCTTCAGCTGCTTCCCACATTTTATCATCATCGAAATATTTTTCTTTGTTATTTGGATCACGTAATGATAAACGGTAGTAGTTAATTTTAACATCAAAATCTTCAATAACACGGTGAATTAATTCTAAACATTTTGAGAACTCTTCTTTAATTTGATCAGGACGAACAAATAAATGAGAATCTGTTAACGTCATCGCACGTACACGTTCAAGGCCTGTTAGGGCACCTGATGCTTCGAAGCGATGTTGAATAACTTGTTCAGCTATACGGATTGGTAAATCGCGATATGAACGTAATTTGTGTTTGTACACCATCATGTGATGAGGACAAGACATTGGTCGTAAAACTAATTCTTCATTATCCATAATCATCGGAACAAACATATCTTCTTGATAATGATCCCAGTGACCTGATGTTTTATATAAATCAACAGACCCCATAACAGGTGTATACACGTGTTGGTATCCATATTCTTCTTCTAAATCAACAATATAACGTTCGATTTGTTGACGAATTTTAGCACCATTTGGTAACCAAATAGGCAATCCTTGACCAACAAGTGGATTGAATGTGAATAATTCTAATTCACGTCCTAATTTTTTATGGTCACGTTCTTTACGTTCTTGTAAAACTTGTAAATGTTCAGCTAATGATTCTTTTGTGAAGTTTGCACAACCATAAATGCGAGTTAACATTTTGTTATCGCTATTTCCGCGCCAATAAGCTCCCGCTACATTTAATAATTTAAAGAATTTAACAGCATTTGTATTTGGTACATGAACTCCTGCACATAAGTCAAAGAAATCCCCTTGAGAATAAACAGTGATGACTTCATCAGCAGGAATATCATTGATTAATTCTAATTTATACTCATCATTTGAAAATAAGACTTTTGCTTCTTCTTTATTCACTTCACGACGTTCGATAGGTAAAGCCTCACCTACGATTTTGTTCATTGCTTTTTCGATTGCCACTAAGTCAGCTTCAGTAATTTTTTGTTCTGTGTCAATATCATAGTAGAATCCATCTTCAATCGCTGGACCTACACCAAATTTAGCATCTGGATAAACACGTTTAATCGCATGTGCTAATAAATGAGCACCTGAGTGATTTAAAATTTCAAATGCTTCAGGACGATCATTTGTGATTAATTCAATTTTAGAATCTGCCTCAATCGGGCGAGTTAGGTCATATAAACTTCCATTAACCTTGGCAGCCACACATTTTTTTCTTAATCCTGGTGAAATAGACTGAGCAATTGCCGCAGCACTTACGCCTACTTCAAAATCTTTAATATTTCCATCTGGAAAAGTAATCTTAATCATCATATATCCTCCTTGGATGTTTTATTCTTATCTTCTTCAATACTCATTAGGATGATTATTTTAACCTTTATTACAAGGTAAATCATTTAAGGCATAAAAAAAATCGCTCCTAATCATATAAGGAACGATTGAAATCGCGGTACCATCCTATTTCCAAGTGATTGTTCATCAAAAACTTGGCAACTTAATTAAAACTTTAACGCAGTCAACGTGAGCTTTTTCAAGTCCAGTTCGAAGGTAGTAATTTATATACCGTGCTTAGAAATCTTTCAGCCGAGGATTTCTTCTCTTTAAAGTCGTGCACATAAATCGTATCCTTGTCGTAACCTTTATCTATTTATTTGTTTATTATATGTATGAATCATATTATAATGCATGATATTTATTTAATCAAGCTAAATACACATCATTTTTAGATATAATTTATCTATTTTGGCGATAATTCGTACCTGTTAACTTCACTGGAATCGTTAAAGCTTTAATTCGTTCCAAAATACGTGCCCCTTTTATTTCCTCTACCTCACCTTTTTGTGTATGTGAATAATGATATTGAAGTTCAGAATAATCAAAGTTTGAGGTGAAGAAGGTTGGTAAATCTTGATGCATTCGATAATTTAAAATACGACCTAATAACTCATCACGCATCCAAGAACTCATCGATTCACTTCCAATGTCATCAAGCATTAAGACATCAATTGTTTTTAACAATTCAATTTTATCATATGCAGATGAGTTTTCAGAATTAAAGCTTGCTTTCACTTCAGCGATTAACTCTGGGAAATAAACAAGCCCACACACTTTTCCTTGTTTGCTCAATTCATTTGCAATAGCACTTAACATATAGGTTTTTCCAGTTCCAAAAGAACCATATAAAAATAATCCTTTCGCTTTTCCTTCTGTTAAATACTGATGAATAAACATTATCGCTTTTTCTTGAACTTCTGCACGATTTGGATCGAGAATAAATGTTTCAAATGTTGCGTTTAATACATCCACTGGCATATGAAAACTCTTAATATTAACTAAATGATTTTGATTCAACTGATATTGACAAGGCGTATATGAAACTTTTAATTGGTTTTGTTTCGGATGAAGTGCTGGATGGTGTCCTTTTACCGGTTGGCGGCAAGTTTTCAACCCTTTGCATCCCTCACATCGTTCGAGGTTACGCACATATTCATCAATGTCAGAGATAAAATTTGATAACAAGCTCATATCTATGTCGCACTCATAAGCTTTAATCACTTGTTCTACTTGGGGTAAACTTAGCAATTCATCATATGCTGCCCGCGCATCCATTGAACGTCCCACTAAACTTCCTAGCTTTTGCATGTCATCACCCATTTCTTGTATCTATTTACACATCCAAAAAGTAATCTATTGTTTACCTAGTAGACTATAAACCCTCATTACCTTTCTAGATGGTTACGTTTTCGTTAGTTGAAACCTTAAAGTGCCTTGATGCATAGCCGCCATAAGATTTCTTATAGTCGCTATAAAACAAAAAAACTCAACAAAAATTAATGCGACTTATCTATTGTCATTATGCTTACTTTTCGTTTCATTATCTCCTAAAAGAGACAAAACGGTCAGCTTATTTTCTATCTCATCTTAATTTAAATCATCACTAAACATCAAAAATGGTCCAGCACGGATAAACCTTTTTTAGGAATTATCAGTTCATGCATCACTCTTTATGCTGTTATTTTCTATTTAAGAATTGTTCTTGTAATTTTTTCATTTGTTCTATTTTTTTCAAGTCATCACTTGTGAGGGTGGGTTGCTCTTTTGGTTGTTCAGACGATTGCTGTAACCAATCTGGCACTTTTTCCTGACGAATCGGTTGTCTTTTTCCACTATACGTAGGTTTTGCTACAGTTGTCTTGGCAGTCTGCTCACGTTTATCTTTTGCTTTTAGCGTCAGTTTGACTTGCTTAATTGCCTTGTCGACACTATTAATATCTTTTCGCGTCCATTCTCCCGCAATTTTTTCAACGAGGGCACGAGGTAATCTCCCATCTGAAACTTTTAAAACATAATCTACTAATACATTAACAACACCCGGTGGAAATTGTTGATCCACTAGCAACCACTCAACTAGTTGACGATCGGCAGGAACCGGATCTTTTTGATGCGATTTTTGCTTCAAGAAGTCAATCGGATTCGTATGCGTTAAATAATGCATCAATTTATCGTCTTTTGATCCGACGTGTTCTTCAAGTTTTAAAGACGTCCGTTGGTCGGCACTTGAATGAATCGGTACCTCAACCATTTGCACAGGTTTTCCTTTATTAATAAATTGGAAGTACTGTTTGGCTTGTTTTCTAAACAGCTCCATATTGACAAAACCATCGGCATCAATCGCATCAAAAATAAGTCGTGCTAGTTCATGCTCGTCTAACTTATATAAAAATGCAATTTTATTTAATTGGTCCATTAACTTATCAGACAATACTTTATCATCCAATCCAAATTGTGTTAATAACGTTAATAGCAACTCTTCATTAAAGGCTTGCTCAAGTTTCACACCCTCGGATGGAAACGACTGAACAGGAGTCACATCTGCAAGTTGAGAATGTCTTGAAAGGACTGTTGTATCAAACACTTCATTAAATGGCTTAGATACATTTTTCCCAATCCCCTCTTCTGATTCTTCTGAAAAATATTGTTTGATAAATTGATAATCTACATTTCCAACTTTCAAATTTAAAAACACATTGATAATTCCATCGTTAAAAAATTGACGTTGACTTAAAGGCTTTTTCAAAACATACGTTAGCCGCTCATTATGCTCGTCCACAAACACTTGAATCAGCCCAACACCTTCTAATTTATACCGCCAAGCCACGATTTCCTCTACTTTTGCGTGAAGAACTTGCACTAAGAGATGGTGAGTCAAAACAGTGTCATTTTTTTTCAGGCTCAACGCATTTAAAGTCATGAATAAACTAAATGCCTGTGGTCCGACAATGGGTTGATATAAGATGGTTAAAATTTGCAAATCTTGCGCACTTAAGACATGCGTTCCACCTAATTCAAAGGTTGTATTTGGTTTAATCACTGTTAAGGTCATTACATCACTTCCTTGTTTTTAAAAATAGGAAATCCCTATCTGAAATAGGGATTTTTTGTTTATCATGACGTGTCAAACAAACAACCCGCACACTCTATTTGTGATATTTAACGTTTTAAAGCAAGACCTTTTACTGTTAATTTCTTACTTAACCCTTCAAACATAGACGCAATAACTTTTTTACCTTTACCAAAGCTAATAAACCCTTGTGTATTAATGGTAAAATCAATCGCTGATTCAATTGGCGTAATTTTGACAATTGAGACAATAATTTCGCAATCTTTACGTTCTAACATTAATTCTTGACGCTCATCATCTTCAAATTTAACAGTAAATCCTAAGGCTTTACCGACTTCAAACACAGCTTCTTTTGATTGTTTGTAATTACTTTTATAATAGTGAGTCATTAAGCTTTCTTCAACTGCTTTTTCTGATGTTTCGTAATGTGTTCTAAATAAATCCATGAATCCCATTGTAATTCCTCCCAAGTGTACTCTCATTATAATTTTTTAAATTTTAGCTCATGACTTGTGTTTTATATTCTGACTCAGCCAACCAGCAGATAAAATACCTGACCCTTTTGGAAAGTGACAGTTAAGTTATTTGTTGGGATAACTGCTCATAGAATATTTCAAAATTCACCCTCAAGTCTTGTAGCGTTCCATTGTTATCTATTATCCGATTAGCACGATGGCGCTTTTCGTCTAACGATAATTGCGACTCAACTTTTTGTGTCGCATAACCTTTATCAATTTGATCTCGATTCATTAAACGTTCTATTTGAGTGTCTCGCTGCACATAAACCACAACAGTTAAATCGACTAATTCATCAAAACCACTTTCATACAATAACGGAACATCCAATATGATAAAGGATTCACCCGCCTGTTTGGCCTTATTTATTCCTTGTAGCAAAACAGCTTTTACCAGTGGATGAATGATTTCATTAATTTTTTCTTTTGCGCCTTCATTTGTGAAAATAAGTTTTCCAAGTTCACTCCGATTGAGACTTCCATCCGTGTTTAAAATTTGTGAACCAAAAGCATCTGCAAGTTGACCTAGTAATACACTATGGGGTGCTTGCAAGTCTTTGACGATAGCATCTGCATCAAGTACCGTTATTCCTTTTTCAACAAACCAATGAGAAACTGTACTTTTACCCGAAGAGATTCCGCCCGTTAAACCTACAATTAACATGAATTCCACCCCCTTCAAAGAGTCTTTTAGCAGGGTTAACAGTTTTTTGGTATTTCAAACCAATTTGCTTCTTTAGGTGCTATCAAAGAAACCTTTTACTCTTATCCTCTTTGTTACTATTTAGAAACGGATAAATAATCTACAAATACAACGCAACTTTTAATCGATAAATGCCTTGATATGACGATATTCTATAGGCAAGATTTAAGTTTTTTCAAGGTTGTATTGAACTTAGTCTTACCTTATATATTTAAAATCGACGGTGACATCTATACATTTTTTTAAGATCCTTTGAAATAAGTGACCTTTTTAATCCAATAACCTCAATTTAAATAATTTATTCGATCAGCTAATCTAGAGATCAGGTTCATTTACAACTTGGCCACTGACTGTTTGTTACCTTGAAGGACCCTATAACTATTAAAACGAAATAATTCACTAATACTTATCTATGTTCTCTGAGCCTAGATTTATATGTTAGTTGCGTGGTTGACACACCTCACAAAAATAGGTTCCACGGCCACCTACTTTTATTTTAGTAATCTCGGTTCCACACACCGTACAAGGTTCATTTGCTTTTTGATGCACACAAAGTTCATGTTGATATTGGCCACTCACTCCATGTTGTGAACGATACGTTCTAATCGTTGTTCCACCGAGTTCCACGGCACGCCCTAAGACTTTCACTGTATATTTTATCACATTTTTTATCTCTTCGTCCGATAAATTCTGACTTACTTTTTCGGGATGAATATTTGCTCTAAATAAAACTTCATCTACATAAATGTTACCAAGTCCCGCGACCACACTTTGATCAAGCAACAATGATTTAATTGGCTTTTTCTTATTTTTTAATTTTTCTTTTAAGTACGCTTCATTAAAATCAAAAGAATTAGGTTCTACCCCTAGTTTTAATAGTGGCGGAGCCACCTCTAAGTCCTCTTCCGTTTCATAATAATGAAACGTTCCAAACTTTCTTGTATCTTGATATAGCAATTGCATCCCATTGTTCAATTTAAAGATACAATGAACATGTGGATTTAATTCAAACATTTCATCCGTATAATAATAGCGCCCTTCCATGCGAAGATGTGACACCAGATACCCTTCATCAAAATGAAAAATAAGATATTTTCCTCTTCTTGATAAATGCTTAATGGTTTGATGGATCAATTTTTGTTTAAAAGTCTCTAGGTCGATATTTTTTATCATCGGTTCGTATAAAACTTCAATTGCGCTAATTTTCAAGCCAATTATTTGTGTATTTAATGCTTTTTTTACGGTTTCAACTTCTGGTAATTCCGGCATGATCTCACCCTTGTTTTTATAAGTCGTTTAATTTACTTGACAATGGCATCATAAATATCAATCATCATGGTCATAAGTTCTTTTTCAACTGCACCAATCTCTGCTTGATGATTAATATACTTTCCTTTAAATACAATGGAAAGTGTCTGGCTATTTAATAGTGGTTTTATGATATCATTCATAGTTTCGTCATCTATGTCAATCATTATCCATTCAATGACCTGATTATCTAACCAAACTTGACGTTTTTGTCCTTCTTCTACCGTATACGTGTATGCAATCTCACCATCTGCGAGGAGTGAAACCTCGGTAAAATCATTTAAATTTTCACTATAATATCCAAACATAAAAGAAAGTGTGGCATTGGTGATGTCCGAATTAGCTAAAATTAATGGCATGATATTGACGTAATCTGCTTTTATGTTAGCCTCTACGTCTTCAGACAAAACTTTCTTTATATTTGCAAAGGTGTTACTTGCAAAAGCCACTTGATTAAATGTTGTGGAAGGTGGAAGGGCAATTTGATTATATGAAATAATTTGTTGATTACTCTCTGAAATCGGTTGAACTTGAATTTTGGGTCCATACTTCCCAAGCATCTTATCACGTCGTTGAGCCCTGGCTAATGTAATGTCTGATAATCTTAAATTTATTGTATCTTGGTATTGTGCCCCCAGATAGGGTTTAATACTTTCTAGATATTTAATGGCATATCCATATTCTGATAAATCAGACAATCGTACAACTTCGCTCATCGCTTCAACATAGAATTCTGATTGATAATACCATTTTAGTGAGTTAATAGAATCATCATGTGTATATAATGATAGATAATTTAATCGTTCGATGGCTTCCATGTATTGTTGATTTTCATAATATTCATTTGCTTCCGTTAAATACTGTTGCTTAATCAATTGAATACACTGTTCGATTTTCCCTTTTGCCAAATCATAATAGTGACGATCATCAAACATCACTTGGATATATGAGGCAATCGCATCTTCAATACGCCCTTGTTGCTGTAGATTCGTTCCATTTGTATAGAAACGTTGCGATTGATAATACTTTCTGACATCCTCTGTTGTTTCTTTCACATCATCACTTGAAAAGAAAAGTTGCGCAATGATTTGTTCATATTGTAAATATTCTTCATATTGTATTTTTCTTAACATGTACAGATTGGCATAATATTGATACCTATTAATTAACGCTGGACCAAGTTCTCGTTTAATTCGATCACTATACTCACTCTCCATATTCAAAAACTTTTGATAGACAGAGATAACTTGATCCGGTGCCGTTTCATCGTAAATATAATTAATTAAAACATTTAATTGTTTTTGATAGGTAATCACATGGTGATTATAATAATTAGCTCCCAAAATAATAAGCAACACAATCATGACAGCTGTTATTTTTAGCGACAAAAACCACTTCACTTTTACTTTTCGAAAAACCCCCAAATCATCACCCCGATTACGCTTACTTTTTTTATTATTATTTTATCATAGGTTCAAACGTTTACCTATATAATATTGCCTTATTTTAAAATATATGGTAATTACTCTCAATCCTAAACTGTTATTCAAAAAAAAGACACGAAACTTGTGATCGTGCCTTTTCTTTTATTTTATTTTATATTATTTTGCATCGTACCAAGAAGCACCTTGTGAATAATCCACTTTCAACGGGACTTGTAAGTCCACCACTTCTTCCATTGTTTTAATCACTAATGCTGTCATTAACTCGATCTCATCTTGTGGCACTTCAAAAATTAACTCATCGTGTACTTGAAGGAGAAGACGCGACTTCACATTAGCCGCTTGCATTTTCTCATACACATCGATCATCGCTTTTTTAATAATATCGGCAGCTGCTCCTTGAATCGGGGCATTCATGGCTGTACGCTCTCCAAATTGACGAACCGCATAGTTACTACTACTTAGCTCTGTGATATAGCGTCGGCGGTTAAATAAAGTCGATACATATCCATTAAATTTTGCATATTTGATCGTTTCATCCATGTACGCTTTAATTCCTGAATACGTTTCTAAGTAATGCTCGATATATCCTTTGGCTTCTTTTTGGCCAATCTTTAAGTTTTCAGATAATCCAAAAGCACTCATTCCATAAATAATTCCAAAGTTAATCGCTTTAGCCGATCGTCTTAAATCCGAAGTGACCTCTTCTTGTGACACTTTAAACACATCCATCGCTGTTTTGGTATGAATATCTTGTCCCGTTCTAAAAGCTTCAATTAATGACTCCGTATTTGAAATATGCGCTAAAATACGAAGTTCAATTTGAGAATAATCGGCTCCTAAAATAACCCACCCCTTTTCACTAGGCACAAAAGCTTTTCGAATCAAACGCCCTTCTTCTAAACGAATCGGAATATTTTGAAGATTTGGTTCAATTGAAGATAAACGTCCGGTTTGCGTTAAGGCTTGATTAAAAATCGTATGAACCTTTCCATCTTCAAAACGCGCCTTTTTCAACCCTTCAATATACGTGGTATATAATTTTGTTAATGTGCGGTAATCCATAATGTGTTTAATAATTGGATGCGTATCCATTAACTTTTCAAGTACATCCACATTCGTTGAATAGCCTGTTTTATTTTTCTTAACAACAGGTAACGATAAACGTTCAAACAACACCTCACCTAACTGTTTCGGAGAATTGATATTAAATGTCGTATCCGCTAACTGATAGATTTCTTTTTCAATGGCCTCGATTCGTGTTTTCAAATCATCGCCCATTTTTTGCAACTCATCTAAATCAACAGCCATGCCTTGATATTCCATTTCACCTAACACAATCGCAAGTGGCATTTCCATGTCTTCAAACAAATCAAACTGCTCTGCCTCTTTTAATTGGTTTATACAATTTTCTTTAATCAAACTAATCGCAAGTGCAATATCAACGGTGTGACGAGCCACACTTTCAACACTCGCAACCGCACGTTTTGCACCTTTTCCATACACTTCTTCATCATATGAAACGGCTTCATAATCATAAATCATCGCCACTTTTTTAAAATCAGTGCTAACATGCGTCGGATTTAAGACGTACGTTGCCAATAGCAAGTCAAATTCAACCCCTCGCAACGCAATCCCTTGCCATTTCAACGCCACCATCGAACGCTTTAAATCAAAGACATCTTTTTTTATCTGTTCATTTTCTAAGAAAGCAATCGTTTCTTTACTTTGTTTAACCACATCAAACGGAATATAAAGCTGCTGTGAAGGCATCACTAACCCAATTCCAAGAATTTGAGCGTGATGATAATTTTCTTCAAATAACTCAACATGTAGCGCACAGTTTTCAAACTTTAAATGTTCTAACTCGGCCACTTCTGAAATAATCGTAATCGGAGCCTTCTCAACCAACGGCTTATTTTCGTTCATTTTAATTTTCTTAATCAACCCATTAAACTCCATCTCTTTATAGAACGGAATTAAATCATCAAAGTTTGGCTCATCATAAGAAATTTCATCAAACGTTAATTCTACCGGAACATCTACATGAATGGTTGCCATTTGTTTACAAAGTCTAGCTTGATCCTGATGTGTTTCAATTTTTTCTTTCATTTTTCCTTTTAACTGATCGGTGTTTTTTAGTAATTCCTCAACTGTTCCATATTCTTTTAATAATTTAATGGCTGTTTTTTCACCGACACCTGGAATTCCTGGTAAATTATCTGATGCATCGCCCATTAATCCTTTTAAATCAACGATTTGACTTGGTGTTAATTCAAATTTAGCAAAAACAGCGGCCACGTCAAAGACATCGATTTCAGTAACCCCTTTGCGCGTAATATGGACGGTCACCTTGTCTGTTACCATCTGAAGCAAATCTTTATCGCCTGTAATAATATGCACGTGGTCAAATCCATCTTGAATGGCTTTTATGGCATACGTTCCAATAATATCGTCAGCCTCGTAGGTTGGAAGTTCTAATCGTGTGACGTTCATTAAATCTAAATATTTTTTAATTAAGTTAATTTGCCCACGCATTTCGTCTGGCATTGGCTTACGCCCATCTTTATACGTGTCTAACACTTCATGACGGAATGTTGTTTTTCCTGCATCAAAGGCCACTAACATATGGGTGTGTTCAAAATCTTCAATCACTTTTGTCATCATATTCACAAACCCAAATAAAGCATTTGTAAAAATTCCGCTACTTGTTTTCATTAGGTTGCCTGAATAGGCTGTTGCATAGTACGCACGGTACATTAAACTGTTTCCATCGATTAAAATTAATTGTTTCATTTTCTATCAACCCTTTATCTTTGACATATTTTAAAATATATCCGACTATACTTTAGTAATATTTTAACATTCCTAACCTTATTGCACAAATTTATTATCTATCACCTTTCACATATCATACAAAAAAGGCAGGCGTTTAACTTGAATCCATCTAAATCTTCTACACCAAAACATCTTTTTTTACTTTTTAACTGTACTTTAATTTTAACATTCCCCTTTCAACTAGATACAACCCTTCTAACTCAACTATTACCTCATACTTTAGATTCTGCTATCTTAAACCTGATGACTTCTTTCTTATATGTCATTTATTTTATCCTCTCGTTTTGTATCCCCAAACATAAATTACTTTTAATGATTCGCTATTTGTCACTCTTCCTCGCATTATATCATCTTATTTTACTATAAGTTTAAGACTTACAAGCTATTTCCTTATTTCCTGTGCTCTTAAGACTACACCTCATTGAAGAAACAATTTATTATCACAAAGAAATATAGCACTTATCCTAACCTAAATGTTTCTCCTCCACGTCAACAATCAGTGAAATAAGTCAGTTTATCATAAGTTACCCATAAAAAGAGGAAACCCCTCTTTTTTATTTTACCCTCAACACCTTACCTGTTTACTCATGACCTCGTCTCCTCATAAAGCGATGATTGAACTACCTTATAAATCGTTCTATACAGCAGTATAAATTTACTATACCTCTAATGTTTAATGAATAACGTCCACCTTCAGCTTATAAGCGTCAAAAAACTCTCTAAAAATAAAGAGGTACTTAATTCACTAATTTTTAAAAACGTGTAAAATTTTTTACGTCTTATCCATTCTGATTGTTCCATACTGCTTCACGTATAAAGCTATATCCGATTATGCATTAAATCTCATATAGCTTATCTCTATCAAATGACATATTCATGACGGATATTTTCTTCATCACATATAAGCATCTTATTTTTAGTATATCCTTTACACTGCTTTCATGATGCACCAGTTAATCCCACCCCATTCAAAGTATTATATAACTAAAGACGATTTACCTTATTCTGAAGTCATAAGAGTTACTTAAAGTAGAACATCATTTAGAACATTAAATGAGATTTATTATTCGCTCACCCTGGAGATCTTTTTTAAAACCCTAAAAACACTTTGATAAAAAATAATAGAATGACTCCTATTTTAGATTATAAATCCCAATTTATGTGAATCATAAAGTATGTAAATATTTATCTTAAATATTCCAAACAAACCATTTATTATAATAAAGTTCAAATGATGTATGATATAATACTGACATATTAACCATGAGTTTTAACAAAGGATGGCATTCAGAATGAAAAAAACAATTCAAATCATAAGCATTTTATTATTCTTAATTATGACAGTCTTTACTTTTTCATATTTCAGTAATCAATCTATTAAACTAGAGGAAACATTCATCCGAGATAATAAAATTCCAACCTCATTTGATGGCGTTAGATTAGTTCAGTTCAGTGATGTTTTAATTGAAGATGAATCAGATTTAGACATATTTAAAAAAGCTGTTGAAAAAATTAATCGAACAAAACCAGATATTGTGATTTTTACGGGAGATTTATTCGGTGAAACGATCCCAAACTCATTAATCATTAACGACACACGTACTCTTTTATCAGAAATAGAGGCTTCTATTGCAAAGATTGCCGTTTTAGGTGATACTGACATTTCACTTCATGAACCCATTATAACTGATACACTTCTCCAATCCCAATTTCAAATATTACGTAACGAAGTTCTATCATTATTTAATGGAAGTAGTGAAACACTTACCTTTATCGGATTAGACTCACTTACAACAACACCACCTCTTCTTGATTTAGTTCAAACCTTAGATAATACCTCATTTAATATTTTACTTTTACACGAACCTAACCTCGCCCCCATCTTGACTGATGAATCAGTTGATGTTCAACTTTCAGGTAGTTGCTTAGGTACAAATACAAAAAGATTATCCTCCTCAACCACACCAAATTATTGTGAACAATTTTATCGTGGAACCTATCGTTTTGCTGATAAACTGTTATTACATGTAAATGAAGGTCTTCAATCTGTTCCTCTCCCAACTTCATTTTTAAAACGACCAACTATCCACTCATTTTTACTAATTAAACCTTAAATGATTGGGACCTATTTCGTGAGATTCGCATACCATAGAGTAGTAACTGCTACTTACGAAGGAGGTGTCTTCATTGACATATAATCAATACCCAACTTATTATCGAAATCAAGTATCCCCCCCCTATGCACAATCATTAACAAATCAAGTGCCTTACCTTGTTGAAACCCCAGGATCATCAAATGAACGTTTTTTTCTTTTACCATTCGTTGGTGGTTTAGCTCTTGGTGGTTTATTATTTAACAATCGTCCATGCGGCGGCTATGGTTGCGGCTATCCAACTTATTACCAACCATACCCTTATCCCTATCCATACCCTTATCAACAAAACTACTACCAACAAATGCCTTATCAACAGCAACAGCAACAACAATCAAATATGCAAAATAGCTATTACGGCCCGTATACACCTAGTATGCCAACACAAAATGAAACAACAGTTCTTGAAAGTAATAAATATTATATATCCTAAAAAAGACTATCCCACATCGACTTTACTTATCGATGTGGAATAGTCTTTTTATGTTTGTTACACTAGCTAGCAAAATTACTACCTTTGCATTGAAATTCTTTATCTCACCGATATCGTTTATTCGTTAGCAATCAAAATAAACGAACTCTCCCTTCTGTTATATAAATAGATTAAAACAGATTCTGTTAGTCTCGTTGTTGTAATGGAGAAATTTATATGAATTAGTACCCAACTCCTCATGTTAAAAGTGAGGACAACTCAACTTTTTAAAAAATTAAACTTAAAGGCTATCCAAAAGCCCGTATCATTTCAAGTCTTATAGAACATCACTTTATTATTCTTTATCATATAGCTTAAATAAGGCTTGTGTTCCTAAATTTTCAAGATTACGCTTCGCACACTCTTTATATAAATCAAGTACGAGCTCAAGACCTGGCAATTCAATGTCCATTTGATTCGCTTCATTTGAAGCAATATTCATATCCTTTATAAAATGTTTGATAAAAAACCCAGGATTAAAGTCTTCGCGCACAATTCGTGGCGCCATATTAGCAAGTTGCCATGAGGCAGCCGAACCACTTGTAATGGCTTCTAAAACAGTCGTAGCGTCTAGGTTCGCTCCTTGACTATAAGCAAGTGCTTCAACCATTCCAAGTGCAGCACCTGCTATTGCAATTTGATTGACCATTTTAGTGTGTTGTCCATTTCCAGCTTCCCCCATATAGACAATTGTTTTTCCCATCAAATCAAGGATTGGCTTAATTTGATTGAAAATAGTCTCATCGCCACCTACCATAATAGTTAACGTTCCATTTTTAGCCCCCACATCACCGCCCGTTACGGGGGCATCTAAACAAAAGACTTCTTGTTTTAGTCCTGCTTCAAATATTCTTTTTGCCAAATCAGGTGTTGATGTTGTCATATCAACTAGTATAGAACCTTTTCTTGCTTGTCTAACTAATCCATTGTCACCTAAATAAACTTCTTCAACATCTGCTGGAACCCCTATGATTGTGAAGATAAGCATCGATTCCTTCGCAACAGTTGCAACATCATCGCACCAAGTCGCCCCTTTTGCAACAAGTTGATCTGTTTTACTTTTCGTTCGATTATATACAAAAAGTTCATGACCAGCTTGTACTAAATGAGTGGCCATGGCTTCTCCCATAACACCAATTCCTATAAATCCTATTTTCATATTTTCCCATCCTTCCTTTACATCCACTTAATAAATTTTATAATTCTAGTATATCACGAACACAAGTTATTTACTCACTAGATAAGTAGTTATAATCTTCAAAAATATTAAACTAAACGATGTTGTTTCTTATGTAGCCAAAAATCAAACTGATAGTATCTAGCACCCCATAATTTGATTGACAGGTTAATTATATGCAAGACTTTAGGCTAAAATCATCTATCACTCACTTATTTATTAGATGAGAAATTAAATAGGACTGCTCTCTCCTTCTTTGAAGGTTTTGAGTTCTTTAATGAGTCGTGTCACCTTCACTTTCAACTAGGTTAAATTGAATAATTAAAAGAAATCCTATCTAAAAAAAGCCATCTTTCCTAAAAACTGAAAGATAGCTTTTCCATTACTTTTTAAAAATAAAATCTAAGGTTCCCTTACTTGCAATTTGCTCATAATAACTTTCTTTCGCTTGATAATACGTTTCAACCGTTGTCATATATTCTGAGTGAATGGTTTGAACTTCTTGGAACGAATTATTTACATTTTGAAAATACTGTACCGTATCACTTGTTTTTGTATTATAAAACATTTCTTCGAAGTTATCTAATGTTTTAACCAAGTTATCTAATTGATCTTTTAATGTTGCTAATTTAGAAGTTCTTCCCTGTTGTAAGACAACCATTTCATTAGCTAAGTCAACTAACTCAGGTGATAATTTTTTAGTTGTTTTCTCTACTTTAGTAAAATCTGTTTCAGTGATTACATCAGAAATACAAACAAATACAGATTGTGTATATTGTTTCACTTGTTCATATTGCGTGTTATATTTTTCTAACAATTTCGAAACATCCGTTTGTCCATTATAAGTTTGTCCCTCTACAATCAACTCTCTCACTGTTAATTGTAAATCTTCTAACGTCGACTCTAATGTTTGATCATTTTTATTTTCACACGTTGCAATTTTTTGATCTATGTTTTGGAAAAATTGGAATGCTTCAACTTCCGGAATATCATATGTTAAAGAAAACCCTAACAATAAAATGGCTACTCCAAAAATAATAATCATCGGTAAAGATTTACGCATGACTTATGCCCCTCTCTTATAAATCATCACTGCCAAATAAGTTTTTAACAATATGATTTTGTGGATTATATGGTAAGAACTCATACCCTTCAGCTAAGAAATATTCAATAACTTGAGGTAATACTTCAACGGTTACGTCTTTTTCATGGAATAAGACAACATTATTAGCCGGTTTATTCCAAAGTGTCATATCTGCATCAATTTTGTCAAGAACTTGTGATGCACTGTATGACCAGTCCATTGAATCAATGTCCCAATCCCAACATTTAACGCCAGCTTCTTTTAATGCCGCAACATGCTCATCAGTAAATGTTCCACCTGTCCCATAAGGCGCACGACATAAGTTACTTTCAAATCCTCCTGTGATAGAAGAAATCAATTCCTGTTGTTCTCTCATTTCTGATACAAAGTTTTGTGCCGCATTTTCATCTTTGTATAACGTATTCAAGTCATGTGTCATGGAATGCATTCCGATATAATGTCCATCATTAGCCATACGTTGTAACATTGCTTCTGAATTAGAATAATTCTCAATAGCTGTCCCTAAAACAAAGAATGTTCCTTTGATTCCATAAGAATCTAAAATGTCTAAGATAGCACTCGTATTTCTTGAAGGACCATCATCAAATGTTAAATAAGCAAACTTAACTTCTTTATTGTGCCATTTTGTCACTTGTTTGATATCTTCAAAATCTAAATAATTTGCTTCAGCCGTTGTAATATTTAACCCCTTTACTTGACTGTTTACATTAATAAAGAAACTTGCTGATACTGCAATAATTGCAATCAAACTTAAAAGAACATAAAAACGTGGTTTCACGCGTCTTTTTCTACCGCGTCCACCATAATTAGAATAGTATTGACGTCTAGCCATTCATCATCCCTCCATCTATTTCATTTAGCTTTAATTATACACTATTCGACAAGAAAAAGCATTGTGAAACCTACTTACATTGGTTATTTTATATCGGTAATTTATGGGATGATTTATTCAGTTTATAGGACCATGTCTGATTTGCAATAATAAGAGAAACTAAAAAAAAAGATTTAGGATATAAAAAATCCAATTATTTCGAGCATGCGCTCATCTATATAAAATTGAAAGACAGTTGAAAATATTTATGGAGTTTTCCTTTTGCTTTTCTAAACAACTCAATGGCTACTTACTTAAATGTATTTCTTTAGTTGGGTTATACCCACCAAACTCATACCCTAGCTCCTGAAAATACTCAATAATTCGTGGTAATGCTTTTACAGTTTCTTTCTTTTCATGAAATAACAAGACAACTTCTTTTGGATACTCGCTTCGTTTATAGTCTGATTTCACATTAGAAACAATTTGATCTGCTGAAATACCAGACCAATCTAATGAGTCAACATTCCAATCAATACACGTTAATCCAACATTCTCAACTGCACTATAATGTCCTTTTTTAAAGTACTTTTTAGACCCATATGGGGCACGACAAAGTTGACTTTCAAATCCACCCGTTGCATCGTAGACTAACTCTTTAACTTGTGTCATTTCTGAAACAAAGTTTTGGGGTGCATTTCGTGCAAAATATAATTTATCCATATTGTGCGTCATACTGTGTAACCCAACGTAATGACCTCGTTCAATCATCTCCTTAACACTTTCAGGTCCATTCGGAATGATTTCAAAATTTTCACCAATGACAAAGAAAATTGCAGGAACTTGATAGGTGTCTAATACATTCATCAGTTGTGTTGAATAAATAGACGGACCATCATCAAAGGTAATATACACTAGTTTATCGGATTCTTTTCTTGGAAATTGAAAATCATCAATCTGATTTTCAACTTGATTAGCATGTATCAGACAAGATGTCCCCATCAATAGATTGACCCCTATCAAGAAGGATATCATTTTCAATATTAATTTTTTGCCCTGTTGTGCCGCATTAAAGTTAAACTTATTTTTTATTATTAGCATGTTATCATCTCTTTCGCTAGATTATTCATTTTTATTATGTCGAAATAGCGCAAAAACATGTATTTCCTGAGAAATATTAAAACTTAATCTTAATCCTATATAAAGCTTCCTCAAACTATTTTGAACATTTGATTTAATAAAAAAAAGCAAGAACATCACTGTTCTTGCTTTTTGAAAAACCTATTATTTTGAAATATTTTCAACTAATTCAATAACTTCTTCAACTGTTGATTTATTTAAAGCTTCTTTTGCTAATTTTTCCATTTCAGCTTTTGATAACTTGCTGATTAATGAACGAGCTGCAAGAATTGATGTAGCAGACATTGAGAACTCATCTAATCCTAATCCTAATAATAATGGAATAGCTGTTTGGTCTCCTGCCATCTCTCCACACATTCCAGTCCATTTACCTTCATTATGAGCTGCATCAATAACCATTTTTACTAAGCGTAAAATACTTGGGTTATACGGTTGGTATAAATAAGAAACTTTTTCATTCATACGATCTGCTGCCATTGTGTATTGAATTAAATCGTTAGTTCCGATACTGAAGAAATCAACTTCTTTGGCAAATTGATCTGCAATAACTGCAGCTGATGGGATTTCTACCATCATTCCGACTTGGATTTCTTCTGATACTGTCACACCTTCACTTACTAACTTAGCTTTTTCTTCTAAGAGTAAAGCTTTAGCATCGCGGAATTCATTTAATGTTGCAATCATTGGGAACATGATACGTAATTTACCATAAGCACTCGCGCGTAATAAAGCACGTAATTGTGTACGGAATAAAGGAACATCATCTAAACATAAACGAATCGCACGGTAACCTAAGAATGGGTTCATTTCTTTTGGTAAGTGTAAGTATGGTAATTCTTTATCTCCACCGATATCAAGTGTACGAACAACAACTGGTAATCCATTCATTGATTCTAACACAGTTTTATAAGCTTCAAATTGCTCATCTTCAGTTGGGAAATTATCGCGTCCCATGTATAAGAATTCAGTACGGTATAGACCGACACCTTCTCCACCATTGTCAAGGACACCTTGAACATCATTAGGGGTTCCAATGTTTGCTGCTAATTCCACATGTACGCCATCAGCTGTTACTGTCGCCTCATTTTTCAATTTAGCCCATTCTGCTTTTTGGTCTTCATATTGTTTTGCAACTTGCTCATAATGTGCAATTTCTTCTGCTGTTGGATTTAAGATAACATGTCCTTCTAATCCATCTAAGATAATCATTTCATCATCTTTAACTTGATCTAAAATTGATTTCGTTCCAACAACTGCAGGAATCTCTAAACTACGTGCCATAATAGCCGAGTGAGATGTACGTCCTCCAATGTTTGTCGCAAATCCTTTTACGTAACGACGATCAAGTTGAGCTGTATCAGATGGCGTTAAATCTTGTGCAATCACGATAACTTCTTCATCAATTGTACTTGGATCATTAATTTTAGCACCTAATAAGTGTGCTAAAATACGTTTTTTAATATCTTTAATATCTGCTGCACGTTCTCTGAAATACTCATTATCCATACTTTCAAACATGGCAACAAACATGTTACTTACTTCATCAAAGGCAAATGATGCATTAACACCTTCTGACTTTACTTTGTCAGTCACTTGAGAGAATAACTCAGGATCGTTAGCCATGTTAATATGAGCATCAAATACAGCTGCTTCTTCTACACTTAAGTTTTGAGCCGCTTTGATTTTAATTTTTTCTAATTCAACTGTCGTTTTTTCTAACGCATCACGATATAAGTTAATTTCAGCTTCTACATCAGTAATTGTTGTTTTAGTTACTGTTAATTCTGGTTCAATTAATTTAAATACTTTTGCAATTGCGATTCCGTTTGATGCTGCAATTCCTGTAATTTTCATTATTTTACCCCTTTCGTGATGTGGTATGATGTTAAATTCACCCATCATTTTAAAATATAACCGGTTACATCATTTTTAAAAAAACAAAAAGTACTGGGTTACCAGTACTATTGTTTCATTTCAAGGGGAAAATTATTCTCCTAATCCTTGAGTTGTAATTGTTTCAGTTAATGCAGCGATAGCTTGCGCAGCATCTTCACCTTCTGCTCCAATTACAATTTCAGCACCTTGTTGGATTCCTAAAGACATTACACCCATGATAGATTTTAAGTTAACTTTCTTTTCACGGTATGTTAATGTAATTTCAGAATTAAATTTGCTAGCAGTATTAACTAAAACAGTAGCTGGACGAGCATGTAAACCTGTTTCATCAGTAATTTTAAAATTCTTTTCCATGAGTAATCGCTCCTCTTATTTAAGATGATTTCTAAGTTTATTTTATCTTGCTATGCCTTAAAAATCAAGTTATATCATCTTTTTAATTTATTTAATTTCTAAGATATTCGCTTCACCGTGTTTAACGTCACCTGTTTTTTGTAATTCAATCACTTTTTCATTTAAGTTAGTGAACACAATCGGTGTCATTAATGAAGGAACTTTTGAACGTACAGCTTCTAAATCTACACTTAATAATAAGTCATTCGCTGAAACTGTATCTCCTTCACCTACGTGTGCAGTAAATCCTTCACCTTTTAATGTCACGGTGTCCATACCAAAGTGAATTAAAATTTCATACCCATCATTAGACAATAAAGCGACGGCATGTTTTGTTGGGAATACGTTTAATACTTTACCATTGACTGGAGAATAAACTTTTCCATCCTTAGGTTCAATAGCAAATCCGTCACCCATCATTTTTTGACTGAATACTGGATCTGGCACTTCTGTAATCGGTAATAATACTCCATCGATTGGAGCAACAATACCTGTTGTTTGTTGTTTCTTTTTGAAAATATCAAAAATTCCCATGGTGTACCTCCTAAAAATCTTTTCACTATATATTATAGTGTTTTTTTTCTACAAATATAGATAAATTTTGATTTTTTTATAAAAATAACGCTAACAAACGGCTAGCGTTATTATTTTACCCCATTTTCTATTTTTCAGAATCCATAATATCTTGAATTTTAGTTTTTAATTGATCAGACGTTGTTCCAAATATCGCCTGTAAGTTATCTCCTGACACGAAGATTCCGCTCGCACCTAACGCTTTTATAGCTTCCTGGTCTACTTCATCAATATCACGAACAGAGACGCGTAAACGCGACATACACGCATCTAGGGTATCAATGTTACGTGCACCACCTAATGCTTTAAGAATAGCTCTTGGTTTTTCATCTTTACCTTCCATTTTTGCCGCTTGATAATCTGCCTTAGATACTAATTTATCTTCAGCCTCACCACGGCCAAGTGTTGGTAAATCAAAACGGCGAATCGCAAATCGGAAAATGAAATAATAAATCGGAGCGTAAAAAATACCGATAATAAAAATTCTAATCCAATTCGTAAACTCATTCCCAGGTAAAACACCATAAATTAATAAATCGATTAATCCACCTGAAAAAGTCATCCCAACATGAACATCAAATAAATAAGTTAACATAAATGATAGCCCCGCTAATACAGCATGAATCCCAAATAAAATGGGAGCCACAAATAGGAAAGTGAACTCTACAGGCTCAGAAATACCTGTTAAAGCAACCGTAAGACCTGCTGATAACAACAATCCACCGACAGCTTTTTTGCGTCCTGGTGACGCTTCTTGATACATAGCATAGGCAGCAGCAGGTAATCCAAAAATCATAAATGGATACTTACCTGCCATGAAACGTCCTGCTACCGTACCACCTTGGGCTTGAATATTTTCAAGTAAGGCTTGATAGCCATATGTCGAATAATCAGACAGTTGTTTAAACCAGATTTCTTGATCCCCAATGGCCATGGCACCATCAATTGATGTATATAACCCACCTGCCTCTGTAAACCAAAGCGGGAAATAGAAAACATGATGTAATCCAAATGGAATTAAAGAACGTTCTACGGTTCCATAAATCCAAATAAAGAGTGGATTCGTTCCATCCGCAGCAACAATTTCACCAAAACTTGCAATCGCATTACCAATAGGTGGCCACACGTATGCTAGTATAATCCCGACCACAATAGCAGCTACTGATGTAATAATAGGCACAAATCGAGCACCTGCAAAGAATGACAAAACATCCGGGAACTGTACATCATAAAATTTATTATAAAGATATGCTGTTAATAACCCTATGATGACACCACCCATGACAGATGTCTGCAGCGTATGAATACCTAACACATTCGCATAGAGTTGATCTGGTAATGTGGTTGGCATAAAAATTCCCATCACCACGTTCATAATTAAGAATCCAACGGTTGCGGCAAGTGCTGCAACGCCTTTATCGCCTGTTAAACCAGAAGCAACCCCGATTGCAAATAATAACGGTAAGTTATCAAAAACAATTTGCCCTGAGCTTTCCATAACCATTGCAACAGTCTGCCAAAAGTTAGCTTCTAAAAAAGGTAAATAGGTTAACAATGATTGTTGCATCGAAGCTCCAATCCCTAATAGTAGCCCCGCTGCTGGTAGTAGTGCAACAGGTACCATGAAGGCTTTACCTACCCGTTGTAAAGTTTTCATCATAACTAAAACTCCTTCCAAAAAAATTTTATTCTAGAGGTTGCATTGATCTCCTAATCTAATTTGAAACCATTAACCGATCACAAAACATCTATAATTTATATTTTAACCCATGTATACCCTGTTATGTAAAGTAAAAAAAGTTAATTTTTAGATATTTATATTAATTTTAGTGTTTCTGTAGCATGCCCTCCTATAAAGAGACTCGACTTTTAAACATTTAAAATTTATTAACTCGTGCCATTTTATTTCCCATTCATTCTAAACCTAAAACTTAGTTACTTTCATCCAAGAACGCCTTTATGGCAAAAAAATAAAAAAAAGATTACCTCGACGTGCAAGATAATCCTCTTCTCATTAATAATTTCTGCTTAATAATTGATTTACTAACCACTCTAAATTTTGTCTCGCAATACCTACAGGAAGACTTTTAATTTCTTTAAGTGATTTTTTTGTATATTTTAAAGCGAGTTCACGCGCTTGTAAAACACCACCTAATTCATTGACACGTTTAATAATTTGAGCGACGACTTCATCACTATAGACCGGTTCATTTAGTAAGTCATTTAATTGCTTATCTTTTGTTTTTAATGCGTAAATAAGCGGAAGTGTGTAATACCCTTGACGAATATCATTCCCAAGTGTTTTACCAACCACAGTTTCATCCCCGTTATAGTCTAAAATATCATCAATCATTTGGAATGCATTCCCCATATGATAGCCAATTTTACCTAAGTATTTACAGAATTTTTCATCACATCCCGCTTCATAGGCACCTGTTGAAATACTCATCGCAAGTAAAGCTGATGTTTTAGCTCCAATCACTTTTAAATATTTTTTAACAGATGTGTGATATTGGTATCGATTATCAAACTGTTCAATTTCCCCCATACAGATACGTGAAATTGTCTTTGATAATTCTTGCATGTGGTGTACATCATAGTGTGTTGCTAAAACTTCAAAACAACGTGTGAAGATAAAATCTCCTGTATAAACAGCATAATCTTTACCGTACTTAGATTGTGTTGTTAATTGACCACGTCGATGGTTCGAATCATCTATAATATCATCGTGAACGAGTGTTGCGATATGTAACATCTCGACAACCGCCCCTAAATGATAAATTTCTTCAATTTCTTTTGTTCCAAACTGAGCCCCAATTAAAGCAAGGCCTGGGCGTACCATTTTGCCACCTGATTGTGTTAAATCGTTTAAAATGACATTCATCTTTTTTTGTTTTGAGCTAAGTTGTTTATTAATTATCTCATCTACTTTTTCTAAATGAATGATCAAGTCCGGATTTTGCTGCCAGAAAGATTTCATGTCTCATCACCTACATACTTGTTGATTTAGAAAAACGATATACCTTAATTAGTGTTTGACTATTTAGCTATATAAATCCTAGTATTTTTTATTCTCTAGATTTTTAATGGGAATATCAAATACCTTACACACTTATCAGGCAATAGTCTATACAGTTCATACACGCCTTAAAATCTGAAGAAAAACATAGCCAATACAACACGCTGTATTAACTATGTTTTCCCCAAAAATTTATAATAAATTAGTCAATATATAAATACCATTTTTTTAATAATGGAATACGAGGTAATACTTTACGTACCCAAGGTAATACATAATAATCTAATCCTAATACCATACCTGCATTACCAATTAAAGCAAACCCTCCAGCTAAGTACCAAATCATATCAACTGGTGCCATACCTGAAGCCCAAATCATACATCCCATTGCAATTGTTGCAATCGCTGCAACTGGTGTGAATAAACCGATAATTAACATTCCACCGAAGATGATTTCTCCAAAGATCATTCCACCTTGAACAAGGCTTGCTAACTGTGTAAATTCAGTTCCAGCTGGATTATAGAAGAATGAATCCATAGACCATTGCACCATGTTTTCAACAAATCCTGGCACAGGTAAAACTTGAATCCAGTTCATGAAATCGTGAACTAAATTAGAAATTGTTGTGAAGATATCATTAGCTGCTCCTGATGCTACAACTTCTGTTACTACATCTGTTACTGCTCCTGATGCTGCTGTTACTACATCTGTTACTGCTCCTGATGCTGCCGCTACAACTTCTGTTACTGCTCCTGATGCTGCTGTTACTACATCAGATACAGCACCTGATGCTGCACCTACTGCGTCAGCATGAGGGGGTTGAGGTAATAAGAAGACATTATTAAAGTCATGAATAACTTTTGGTAACTTTGTTAAACCTTGTTGTAACCACATAAATCCGACGAATATACGTAATGGGAATTTCCAGAACACTGAAGCAGCGTTTGATAATAATCCACCTACAAATGAACGGTTATTTTTCACATGGAAGAATTCGTGCATTAAGTATGACCAAATTTTATTGAACCCTAAAACTTGAACGAAATAAATGATGTTAATAAAATGTTTTGATAACATCGCCATAAATCCAGTCAAGTTAATCCACATACCTGGCATCCCAACTTGGGCTACACCATAACGTGATCCGATACATACCATTGAACCATGGAATGTTGGTTTGTATGATTTATGTTCTCCACCATTGATGTCAACATAAATATTATGTGCAACAACTGGTGCCGAATGTTCACAGTTTTCAACCATTTGAGGAACTGGACGTTCTTCTCCTTCAGGAATTAAGAAAATGTTATCTCCAACAACATAAACATCTTTATGATCTTTAGATTGTAATTGTGGGTTTGTTACGATACGTCCACGTCCTGCTTTTTCAACTTCTACCGTATCAACGATATCAGAACCTTCAATTCCTGCTGCCCAAATAACTGTGCGTGTATTGATGACTTTGTCACCTTTGTTTAAGATAACACAGTTTTCTTTGATTTCGCTTACAGCAGAATTCATAACCATTTCGTTTCCTAATTTTACTAAACGTTTTTCTGCTTTTTTGATTAATTTATCTGGATACATTGGTAATACTTTTGGAGCAAAGTCAACGATGTATAAAGAAACTTCTTCTTCATCGATATGGAATGAACGACATAATTCTTCTTTCCACTCTCCTAATTCACCGGCCATTTCAACACCTGTGAATCCAGCTCCAACAGTTACGAATGTTAATAATTCTTTACGTTTTTCTTTATCAGATGTTAACGCTGCTTGACGGAACATATTTAAAATGTGCTCACGTAAATTTACAGCATCTGTATATGTCCATAATTGGTGAGCATGCTCAGAACCAGGAATTCCGAAGAATGTTGGTTTACATCCTGTCCCCATAACTAAATAGTCATACTCGTATTGCGTACTTTCAGATGTTAAAACTTTTTTGTCAAAATCAATGTTTTTGATTTCATCTAACACGACATCTACTTTACGTCCTGCAAAGATTTGTTTTAAATCCATACGAATTGACGCTTCATCCACACGTCCTGCCGCTACCTCATGTAACTCAGTTAACATTGTGTGATAAGATTGTTTGTCAATTAAAGTAATTTGTACATCTTTATTCTTTTTGAATTTTTTTGCTAATTTCTTAGCCGTTAAGACACCAGCGTAACCTCCACCAAGGACTACGATTTTCTTCATGGATACTCCTCCTCAAATTCTATAACTCTCATATTTAGCAAAACACTCTGCTTCTACAACATAAAAAATACAAATTAACTCAAAACTAATTTCGCGAACTAAATGCGGAAAGTTAACAGAAGATTAGTTAATTAATTCTACGTCTCAAGTCTATTAAAATATGTTAAAAAACATTAACACAATTTTAATATTTTTGAATTTTCTTATAAAGATTTTCATAAAGAATTAATTGTTAAGTTATTTTGTATAAATCTGTCGTATCATTTTTCTTATTAATTTTATCATATTTTTTCACAATTTCAATATATACTACAAATTAATAGCTATAAATTATTTAATATTTTCAAATTATATGCATTATATACATAAAAAAGTTAAATATAAATTGAACTTGAAATTTTTTCCTATACCTATCATCTCTTAATTATGCTAAAATATCAATAATCATACATAATATGGAATTTAGTTATTATTCTAGCTTATTTTAATTCCTAAAAAGGGAGGATACGCCATGAAACATAATTCATACTTATATATATCAACACTCACGCTACTATTATTAGCTGGCTGTCAAGGACAACCTACAGTAATACATAATGAGCTTGAAACATATTCATTAGCTAACTCAGATGCATTAGCTATAACTGCTGAAGATATCGAAGAAACACTAACCGATGGTCTGTATTTTGCACAATCTAATCAATTTTCTTCAGAGGATGGTTGGAAAAACACAGCTTCATTCGAAGTAAAAGACGGAAAAATTGTATCTGCCGATTTTAATGCCGTTAATCAAGATGGAACAAACACTAAAAAGTATAATTCAATTAACGGAACATATGGCATGGTTGCAAATGGAAGTGCCTCATCTGAATGGCATGAACAAGTTGAACAATTAGAAAACTATTTATTAACCCATCAAAATTTTGATAAACTTAATCTCTTTGAATCAGGACAAACAGATTCTATTACAGGTGTTTCAATTAAGATAGCTGACTATGTCGCCTTATTTAACCATGCCATTCAACAAGGACCTATCGAAAAAGGTATTTATCAAGATGGTCACTATTATGCTGAATCTGATGCCTTTGTACAAGGCTTTAAATATAATCTTAACTTAACGGTTATGAATGGCTACATCGTATCCGTTCATTGGGATGCACTTAGCGAAGATGGAACAACTTCAAAAAAAGCAAAATCAGAAGATGGTAGCTACGGAATGCTTGACAATGGAAATGCTCAAGCTGAATGGCATACACAAGCACAAGAAATGGAATCCTATTTAATGCAAATCCAAGATCCAACCTTGATTACTTATACAGAAGATAATAAAACAGATGCTCTATCCTCAGTCTCAATTGCCGTCAATGACTTTGTTGAACTCTCAATCAAAGCTTTGGCTAGTGGACCCCTTCTTAATTAACTAGTAAAGATAAATTCTATACATTTTAACTTTGTAGTCTATCAAATTCAATGGTAAACGCCTCTAGTCTCCTAAATTATTTATTCTATATTCCAATAAATACATACATTTAATTACTTTCCTTAATAACATGGCTTTAGGTTAACCTAGAGCCTCATTTTTTATAGAAAATGTGGTATTCTATATATAGCAATAAGTAATTCATATTTTCACTCAGACATCTAAAGAAACCAAATACCTTGCTACGACAACATCCTATCTTCGTGCAAAAACATATCGCTATTTAAATCTATACAAATATAAATATTTTGCACATTTTACATTCAGTCTTAGTTATTCAAATGCTTTGAGACTGAGATATCTTTTAGGATCAGTAAGGTTTAGGACATACCTAAACTGTACTGACTCCTACCCATTATAAAAAATTAAATCGGAGGATAACTTATTTATGAAACGCTTAACTACCTTATTATTAGCTTTACTTATAGGACTTGCGGGTTGTGGAAAAGAAGAAACGAAAGTCAATCTCGAGCCCGTTTCGCAAAATAAATACTTACTTGGAACCATCGTTAATATCACCTTATATGATAACCCTACAGATGAAGTTTTTAATGAAGTTTTTGCTGCAATTGAAGAAATTGAAAATAAAATGACCATTAATAATGCAACAACATCTGAGGTTATTTCAATCAATCAACAAGCAGGAAAAGACTACGTATCAGTTTCAGAAGATACGTTTAATGTTATAAAACGTGGTTTAGAGTTCTCAGAATTATCTAAAGGACGTTTCGATATAACAATTGGATCTCTTGCAAAACTTTGGGAAATTGGATTTGAAGATGCACACGTCCCTCTTCCAGAAGAGTTAGATAAAGCCATCCAAGAAATAGATTATTCAAAAGTTTTACTTGACGAATCTAATCATAGTGTCAAATTACTTGATCCTAATATGAAATTAGATTTAGGAGGCATTGCAAAAGGGTATGCCGCTGATGTTGCTGCAACTATTATTGAAAAACATGGAAATAAACATGCCATAATAAATCTTGGTGGTAACGTCTACGCCTATGGAGATAAACCCAATGGCGATCCATGGCGAATCGGAATCCAAAACCCATTTTCATCTCGCGGAGAATCACTGGGAATCATGAAAATTAAAGATCAAACAATTGTAACTTCAGGAATCTACGAACGTTTCTTTGAACAAGCTGGAACGGTATATCATCACATCCTTGATCCTGAAACTGGATATCCTATTAACAATAACTTAGAGTCCGTTACTATTTTAACAAAAAGTTCAATGGATGCCGATGCACTCTCTACAACTACCTTTGCTTTAGGGGTAGAAGGCGGCTTAACCTTTATCGAATCACTTGACAATGTAGAAGCCTTATTCGTAACAAAAGATAAAGAAATCTATACGACGACCGGAATCAAAGATATTTTTGAGTTGACAGATACAACCTTTACTCTAAAATAATATAAATATTTTTCATTTTTGCCTTTTATAACATATAAAAAGATAAGTTATTTTTATAAAATAGCTTATCTTTTTTTTACTTTTATAAGTCATATACCTAAAATAAATATGAAATTAACCTAAAATTGGGCTTCTGCCATAACCCTTTCTGCCTATTTTAATATACTAACAGTG
>JBOFCV010000167.1:0-2533 GCA_051646305.1 Turicibacter sp. | reverse complement strand
GTTAAAGCTATATAGGCTACAACATAATATCTAGCATATTTATCGTTCGTAGAAAGATACCCAAGTATTTTGGAACGACTCAACTAATCATTGTATCCCAATCATAAGTTTATGAATGATAATCGGTTTTTTAACAGATAAATAACGTGACATAGTATTGATTAAAAACCATAATATGGTATCGTTTGTATGGAGGGGGGATAAAATGAAAGATAAGTTAGGTCGCATGACTTCTTTATTATTCATTCTATTATTAATGGGCTGTGTAACGCAAAAAGAGATAACCTTACAGGGGTTTTATCAAAGTGAACTCATCGATCAGTATATTGTTCAACTATCTTTTAATAAAAATGATCAAACGTTTATTGAATACATAAATAATATCGATGTGAATAAAGGAACTTATGAATTGTGGGATGATAACACCTATTTATTAAAAGGTGATAACCAAACGATCACTATTAAATTAGACGAAACTGATTCTTTTGAGATGGTTTTTAGTAAGCTAAACGATGGAAACTCAATAAAACTGATAAAAAATGGACCTCTCCCTACTATATTTGATTCGGAATTTAGTGAGGAAATAAAAATTGAAATGAAAAATCTACTAGATGAATGATTATATGATCTTCTTACGTTAAAGTAAAGTTAGTGGGAATCGCGTTAACGTAGGATAAATGGAGATCTTATTTAATCGTGATGTGATAATCAATTTCCATAAAACAGATTAAATTTTCATAAAGCAAGCGAGGCAAAGATTTAGCTAACGATATATAAGGCGCAGTTAGTTTTGCGGATTTTCAAAACTATTACTAAGCCTATAGGGTGTCTTGGTATCAGGGGAGTTAAGCTTTATAGGTTGCAATACAACACCTAGTTTTTTTATCGGTTCGTATATAGACTAGAAAAACAAAAATGTTTAACAGAAAGTTAAAGCATTTTTGTTTTTTATTTTGGGTCGGTGAAGCGGAATTTACGAAAACGATTGAAAGAGAGTAAATGCGATTCGCATGGATAAGTTAAAAATTAATTTCATAAAAGTGGAAAAGATGCACGATTGTTGTTGACGTATAATATTATACGGTGTATAGTATAAACATAAACCGCATATTATACATCGTATAGTATAGGTATGCCATACATATTATATAACATATAGTATAAATAGGAGGTATGAAATGGGATTTCAATTAGGAGCTCCGTTATTAGATGCATGTGTCTTAGCTGTACTCTCACGAGAGGATACATATGGCTATGTGCTGACGCAACATGTGCGAAAAATAATGAATATATCAGAGTCAACACTGTATCCTGTCTTAAGAAGGCTACAAAAAGATGAGTGTTTAACGACATATGATCAAGCGTTTCAAGGACGAAATAGAAAATATTATCAGATTACAGAAAAGGGACTAAATCAACTAAGTGAATATTTAGTAGAGTGGGAATTATATAAATCAAATGTTGATAAAGTTCTTTTGGGAGGGATGATGGACAATGAATAGAACACAGTTTATTGAGGAATTAAGTAAAAAATTAAAGAGACTACCACAAGAAGAAATTGATAATGCGCTCAGTTTTTACGAAGAGTACTTTGACGAAGCGGGAATTGATTCGCAGCAAGATGTGTTAAAAGAATTAGAGACGCCTTCAATTATTGCCTCACAGTTACTGACAGAGTATGCCTTTAAAGAGGAAGTCGTGGAAGTAAGTGTACCCAAAAAAGGAATATCATCAGTTTGGTTTATTGTGTTAGCTATCTTTGCGGCACCGATTGCACTCCCACTAGCCTTTGCGCTTGTCATGGTTATTCTTGCGATGGCGATCGTTGTTGTCTCACTTATCTTTGCCTTTTCAATGGTCACGCTAGCCTTCTTTATTGCAGGAATTTCTATTGCATTTGCAGGAGTTTCTGTTATGACACAAGGTTTTTGGACATCGATTATGTTTATGGGACTTGGATTTATTTTTATCGGACTTAGCCTATTATTCGGCACATTAACAGCACTTGTTTCACCGATTATTTTCAAAGGTATTGCAACGTTAGGTAAGAAAAGCCTAAGTCTTGTGAATCGCACAAATAAGTAAGGAGGTCAGATGATGAAAATAACAAAAAAATTAATCATAGCAGCATTAAGTATTACTTTAATTGGTTTTATGATGACTGCAGCAGGCTTTTTAAATGGAGCACAACTAGGTATCACAAAAACTAAATCAGGTTTTAAAATTATCGGAGCAGAACAATTTATCACGCTAAATGAAGAATTACCACCCTTTACAAGCATTGAACTCAACAGTGGATTAAATCGTGTTGAAATCATTCCATCAGATAAATTTGGGATTGAAGTGAAATATAACGAGGATCAGGACGACATGAGTTATCAGGTGGTTGACGGTGTGTTAAAAATTAACCAAGCGCAACAAAATCAAATGTTAAGTATGATGATTGATTTAAATTTTATGAGTGAAACAAGTTACATGAAAGTTTTTGTTCCGGCCAACACGGAACTAACATCAGTTGTCGTGGCAGCTCCTC
>JBOFCV010000146.1:0-6676 GCA_051646305.1 Turicibacter sp. | reverse complement strand
CAAGTGCATGAGTTCCGATATCGATTAATGGTCCTCCACCTTGTTCTTCTTCATTTAAGAATACTCCCCAAGTTGGAACAGCACAACGACGAATAGCATGCGCTTTAGCGAAGTAAACTTCACCTAATTCATCTTCACGGCAAATTTCATTTAAGCATAAGCTATCTGGTCTGAAACGGTTTTGGTAACCAATTGTTAATTTTTTACCCGTACGTTTAGCGGCTTCAACCATTGCTTTTGCTTCTTCAGTTGTTTTTGCCATTGGTTTTTCACACATAACATGTTTATCTGCTTCTAATGCATCAATTGTGATAAATGAATTTGATTTGTTTGGTGTACAAACATGAATGACATCAATTGATTCATCTTTTAATAATTCTTTATAATCTGTATATACTTTTGAATCTTCAGTTCCAAATTTTTCTTTAGCAGTGATTGCACGTTCTTCGATAATGTCACAGAACGCAACCATTTGTGCATCTTTAACTTCTTTTAACGCTGGCATATGTTTATTTGTTGCAATCCCACCACAACCAATAATTCCGATTTTTAACATCTCTAATCCCTCCAGATTTTTCTTTTATAGGCATATTATACTTAAAACTGTAAACACTTTCTTCCCATTTTATTGTTCATTTAATCTCACATATTGCTTTATTAATTCTTATATTTTAAATCGAATTAAAATACTCTCTATTTTCGATAAAAACTACACTAATTTTCTTGAAAAGTGTGTGAAAATTTTATTAAAAATATGACTTCTGCTCACAAAAAAAACAAGTCATCATTCTGACTTGTTTTTTATTTTTCTTCTAGTAATCTAAAATATTGTTTTTGATATTGTAACGGTGACATATTGGCTTCTTGTTTGAATAAACGATAAAACGTTTTAACACTTTGAAATCCTGCTTCGTAAGCCACTTCTGAAATTGGGACATTAGTATGCGTCAACATCCACTTCGCTTTATTTAAACGATAATAGTTCAAAAACGTTACAAAGGTCATTCCCGTATTTTTCTTGAAAAACTTAGTGAAATAAAAATGACTAAATCCAATGTACTCCGCAACTTCTTCTAAACTAATAGTGTCTTTATAATGCTCTTCAATATAATCAAAAACTAAATCTAACTTGTCTAAGATTTCACTCTGCTCTGTATAAGTTAATTTACTTACAACAATGTCAGCTTCGCTTTTTAATGGTATTTTCCTGTAGATTAATGTAATTAATTCAAACATTTTAGCTTTTAATGCGTAAACATAGCCATCATCTTTTTGTGAACACTCACTATTTATCTCATCGATTATCTTTTTCACCTGGTTAGATAAATCATTATCCCACTCATGACTCGAATTTACAATTTTTGAAATTTGTGACTTTAAACTTCTTCCATTCCGATTCATAAAAGAAACATCTTGAAATAAAGCAGCATCAAATATTAAAACAGATCGTTCACTATCTGGAGAGGCAAAGAAATAATGAACCTCACCTCCATTAATGATATAAATCTCACCCTCTTGTAATCTAATCGGGCGATCATTAACTCCGATATTAACATTACCTTTTTTTACATAAATAATTTCAACTTCTTTATGCCAATGAGGATTAACAAAAACATGACCTTCATCAAGAAAACTACGTAATTTTAAATCCTCTTCGGGTTTAACCATTTCTAAATAAGCTCCCATAATCTCTATCCCCTTAATTTAAACACGCGTTACCATGATTAATTCTAATTCATTATCTTTATAGTCATCTAATTAAGCTATCGTAGCTTGTAAACCTTAAATTGTTTGATATTAACTCTACTATACCGAATAATATGGTTTGAATCTTCCCAAATTCTTGTTTTTTTATTCTCATATATTGCTTTAGTGTTCTCAAATTAATTATTAACATATTTCTTGTTACTATCATATAGAAATTATCGGTATTAATCTATCTTATTTTACTTAATTATTAGGATAAGAAACTTTCTTATGTTAAATTTAAACTAAGAAAACTTTTGCATTAATTTTTTGTAGCTGATTTATTTAAACTTACTTGATTTAGGTGAGTATAAAGGCTCTCTATTGCTATACCACAAGAAATTTTTAAAAAATTATTGTAACGAATTCATTATAACGATGTCTTATGTATGTAAGGGGGTGACCAGGTGACTGATTTTGAAAAAATTTATACTGAACATTTTACGGATGTGTATAAGTATGTTTTATCGTTATGCCAAAATGAGGAAATCGCAAAGGATGTGACGCAGGAAACATTTTTAAAGGCTTTAAAGAACATTAATCAGTTTAAAGGGGACTGTAAGTTGCGCGTTTGGCTTTGTCATATTGCAAAAAATACGTATTTCTCTTTATATAAAAAAAATAAATGTCTGTCTGAGTTGGATGAAGAGATTAGAGTTGATTGCTTTGAATCGAAGTTAATGGAGGCCCAACTGGCATTTGAAGTTCATAAGGCTGTTCACCGTTTGGAGGAACCGTACAAGGAAGTTTTTTCATTACGTTTATTTGGCGAGTTATCTTTTTTACAGATTGGAGAACTGTTTGGAAAGACAGAGAGTTGGGCGCGTGTTACGTTTCACCGAGCAAAAATTAAATTAAAGGAGGATTTAAAATGAAAATTTCATGTAAGGTTGTTGAAGATTTATTACCGCTATATCATGATGAGGTGTGCAGCGAGGAGACGTGTGTTATAGTCGGTGAGCATCTAACTGAATGCGAGAGCTGTAGCAAGGAGCTTGAAAAAATCAACGAAGCATTGGCTTGCCCAAAGATTGAGATGGATACTATTGCACCCCTTAAAGGAATTTCTACCCTCTTAAGAAGAGATAAAATGAAATCATTTTTTAAAGGAACACTGGTTGCAGCGGTTGCTTGTATTCTTTTATTTGGATGTTATTATGGACTTACTAGGTGGAAGATAATTCCTGTTTCATCTGATGTCCTGCAAATTTCAAATGTTTCCATGCTTTCAGATGGTCGAATTATCTATCACCTCAATGTAACGGATAAAAAAGACCTTTATTTTATTAAGTTTACAACGAATGAAGATGGATCATATTATATGACGCCAATGCGCTCAGTTATTGAAACTGATCGCACGATGGAAAGTGGCTTATTTAACGATTTCTTTTTGGTGGATGTGTCAGAAAATAATGCCTACCAACAAGCCTATGGTGACGGTATTGAAATTACATCTGTTTATCTTGGATCAGAAGATGATGGGATTCTAATTTGGGAAAAAGGGATGGACCTACCAGCCGCGAGTCCAGAACTTGAAAAAATGGTCTTTGGAAATAACCCTTTGACACCTATTATTAAATAAACAATTTTAATTGGCAGTCACAAACAAGACAATGTATAAAAATAACATTCACTCTTTGTTTTAATTGTTAAATAATGGATATTGAGATATAATGAGCATATCTTATATAAAGTAGGTGTCAAATGAATATTAAGGGTCAACTTAAAGCGTTAAATACATTAGGGTTAGTTTTATTATTGGGAAGTACGATTATTTCCCCTGTTCTTATTTGGCTAGTAAAAATTATTCTTCATCTCATTATTTCATTCATTTCTATATTCGATGTCCTTGGTATTTTTAATGATGTCTATGTCTATAGGTTTCAAATCATGAACTCATCCGCTTATATGTTCTTAAATATTTCACTTATCCTATTGGGATTAATCTTAATTATTAAAGATTTAAAAACTGATTCGAAATAAAATTAAAAATGAGTGATCTAGCCTTAAAACTAGATCACTCATTTTTTTATGAATTTATTTTTATCAAACGCTATGTTTAACTATGTTTATTTAAATGTTTAGTGCAGAAATATATGATATAGGCTGACAACAAGGGAGCAACTAACGATACTAGACTTAACTCTGACCCCTTATCATTAATAACAAAGATTTTTAAAATATCTATGTCGAACACATAAGCAATCATGTTATATATTAAAAATATTATGACATAACTAATCATCGTAAATTTATCTTTATACTTCAAAAGAACACCCCCTTTACTATGTGTTATGTAACTGATACGCACTATTTTCTTATATCCACACAAGAGTGAAAAATAAAATAGCATTTATTAATCACTGATCTTTGCGCAGAACTTAATTCTTACAAAAATAATCACTATTAATAAAAATAGTGCTACTGAATAGCCAACTTCCAGTACTCTTGTATAATCTATATACTCATTAAACGCATACAAGATAAATGGATACAGAAAACAAACAATACTAAATGTAAACATGCTTTGAGCCATAATCTTAGAAGCTTTTATCGCATCATACTGACCTTCTTTAAATGGAATATTCATTGGGATGTTACCTTTATAAAAAACAAATCCCAGTAGTGCAAAAATCAAACAAATGACATCAAAAACAATGATATATCCAACTGATTCAATTGGCATCACCCCCCCTAACTTTGAAATTTAACTTTTTATATTTACTTAGTTATTTTTAATATGAATTTTACCCACCCTTTATTGGTCAGATCAGTTTTTTATAAATATAAATACGCATAAATAAAAAATAAACCTACAATAGTGGCTGATATCCCACCCCCTCTAATTTTCAATATACAATAATATTGTAAATTAGAATCTTCATAATCTTTCCCTCCCTCGAATAACTTTAGAAAAAAATATGGATTAATTATCAGCCATATTCCTACCCCAATAGCAGCTATCGCTAAAACCATCATTTAACACTCCCTTGTAAAAAATTAATCCCACTATCTTATTTATTCCTATTCTAAAATACCTTTATGAATTCATCCTATCACAAAAATGGAATTAAATGTAAAAAAATTACTTAAAATCAAAAAAAAGGGTGTCTCAATTTAAATGAGGCACCCTTCCTAATTAATATTTATCGTAATCATTAAACTCAACCTTTTCTTTTTTAGCCTCACGTCGTCGCTCAACTACCTTAAAACTTACACAGATAAGGATAATCAAAAGTTGAATCCCAAAATAACATAAAATAAGCTTCAACATACTACTTAATAATGACAGCTGTTCCGTAAGCTACCATTTCAGCTGCCCCACTCATAACAGATGACGACATGATGCGCATTCCAACAATCGCATTCGCACCAAGCGACTCGGCATCATCCACCATGCGTCCAATTGCAATTTGGCGAGCTTCCGTTAACATCTCATTATAAGAAGTTAATTCCCCACCAACCATACTTTTGAAAGCAGAACCAATATCTTTCCCAACATTTTTAGAACGAATCGTACTTCCGCGAACAAGACCTTTTACCTCAACAATCTCTTTACCTGCTACTGAATCTGTCGTTACGATTAACATATTCAAATCCCTCCACTATTCCTCATTTTTTGATTAATTAGATAATTGTCTAATTATTTAAACCCATTATATTCCCATAACCTTTAAATGTCAATTCAATTTATACATTTTCTTACAATAAGACAATACTAGACATGCCCTCCCTACTTGAAAATATCGTAGATAGTAGTATAATTATTAAATGTATAGTTCATAACAATGACAAAAGAATTCGTACTTTAACTTTAAAAATTACTTACAGGAGTGATCACATAATGGGTCGTAAATGGAACAATATTAAATATGGTAAAGCAGCAAAAGATTCACAACGTTCAAAAATTTTAGCACGCTTCGGAAAAGAAATTTACATGGCAGCTAAAAATGGAGATCCAAGTCCAGAATTAAACCGTAACTTACAAATGGTTATTGACCGCGCTAAAGTTGCAGGGGTTAATCGTGAAATTATCGACCGTGCCATCAATAAAGCAAAAGGTGGATCAGAAGAAAACTACGATTTCATTCGTTACGAAGGATACGGACCTAACGGTTCAGCTGTTATCGTTGATACGTTAACAGATAACGTAAACCGTACCGTTGCAGAAGTTCGTTCTGCATTCAACAAAAACGGTGGAAAAATTGGTGTAAGTGGTGCCGTTTCATTCATGTTTGAACCAACTGCCTTATTTGGATTCACAGGTAAGGAAGTTGAAGAAGTATTAGAAGGATTAATGGAAGCAGATTGTGACGTTCGTGACGTTGAAGAAGACGAGCAAGGAATCACAGTTTACGCAGACCAAGAATTATTCCATGCCACTCAAACAGCTTTAAATGACATGGGAGTTACTGAATTTGAAGTTTCAGAATTAACAATGTTACCAACTTCAACAATTGAACTTGATGAAGAAGCAATGGCTAAATTCCAAAAATTAATCGATGTATTAGAAGACTTAGATGACGTTCAAGAAGTATTCCACAACGTGGAAATGCCAGAAGACGAAGAATAGAATTTTAATTAAAAAGATTCAGAGTATCTCTACTCTGAATCTTTTTTTTATTATGTCTGATCCCCTTGTTCAAGTCATCCCACCTCAATTAAATTATAAAAGACCTCTACGTTTAATAGATTACCCTAATAATTAACTCAATCTACTCCTAAACACCTATTATACTCACTAAAATACAACCTATTTATTAAATCAGCGCACCTTCTATTTATAGGAATTGATTTGTAGTATATAATAGTAATATTGAATTCAAATCTGAATTTTCAAAAAGGAGTCTATACCATGGAAATTAAAACAAAACATAAGAAATTTAACAACTTCACAGATTTATATATATTTATGACAGAAAGTCACCTA
>JBOFCV010000109.1:0-2772 GCA_051646305.1 Turicibacter sp. | reverse complement strand
TCATTGATTTATCCGGTCATTGTTTTAGTAGCACTTTTCCAAAAGATACAATGGCGCCGTGATATTAAAGCGTTGGCAAGAGAAAAGTTTCATAGTAATACGTGGACAAAGCTATCACTTTGTTTTTTAGGAATCTTATTGATTGATATCGTTTTAACATACGTTCTTTCTATTATCCCATTTGGTGTTTTATTATTTAATATTGCCTTTGTTGGAATTGTGACGTATGGAATTATTGATGTTCTGAATAAAATTAAGCGAGGTCAGGATTTTGAATTTTCAGACTTCTTCCCCTTTAATGAAATGGGACCTGTGTTCTTGCTAACATTAATCCAAAATATTTATTTAATGTTATGGCGATTACTATTTATTATCCCAGGCATTATTAAAGGATTATCATATTCTCAAACTTACTTCATTTTGTGTGAAAATCCAGGAATGTCAACCGATGAGATTATCCAAGAAAGTCGTGAAATGATGGATGGTCACAAATGGGAGTTGTTCATCTTAAAAACAAGCTTTATTGGTTGGGGAATTTTAGCGATCTTCACATTGGGAGTTGCAGGAATCTACATCTTCCCACTTTACATGATGTCTTTATACATGTTCCATGATTACGTAAAAGGTGGTTACCTAAAATCAAGAAAACATGATAATGTGTATACGATTTATAACAAATAAATCATAAAAAAAGGAGTGCCGATAGCTAACTCATTCATGAGGTAAGGTGAAATCAGGCACTCCTTTTATAAATTTAGCACGATCAACTTGCAGTTAAAATCAATGTAAACTTGTTCCGTATAAAAACTTCAGATTAATAAATCTATAAGGATTATTCTTATTCTTCATTTAAAATCGGCTAATTCAATCATGATTATCTGATAACAACAATATAGTCTAACAAAGCCCAGAATAAAGATGGTTTACGCTGTAAAAGTCGTGATTCTACGACCCGTAGAGTGATTGAACTACGGGTGGATTGCATTGAATAACAAAGTTTGATAGTGTAAAGGGGAAGGGTGTGGTCATATGGAACAACTAAAAATAGGTGAAGTCATTGCAGTAACGAGAAAACAAAAACGTTTAACACAACAACAGCTAGCAGATCAAATTGGCGTAAGCAATAAAGCTATATCTAAGTGGGAAAATGGAGACGGGTATCCAGACATTACAAATTTACCACGAATAGCACAAGTACTTGAACTAAGTACAGATGATCTGTTAGGTATAAAGTCTAACAATCAGACTTCTATGGATTCAACGACCGATCAATGGGATTTCAATCGCTTATTAACGGTATGTATTAATCGTTTAATTGCAGTCTATAAATGGTCTATCGATTACCCCATTAAATGGTGTGTTGAGCATCCCGGTTCTGTTGTGTTTGTTGGGATATGTGCAGGGATTGGATTTATTTTAGGAATAATGGCTTGGGAAAATAGTTGGCTTGGTTAATCGTAAGCTATCAGCCAGGAGATATAATAGAGAGCAATAGAAAAAGGTCGTTTTAGGTGTAACGACCTTTTTCTATTGGTTTATCGTTTAGGTTAATCTAAAAACACTGTTTTTTTCTTTCCTTTTTTAGTTAATGGATATTCCCTAATTCTAATGATAAAGTCAACATTGATAATTTCTTCACCTGAATTAGTTTTTACGACAATCCAATTCGTTTCAATTGTTTCAATCGTACCAGAGATTTGTTGAGATAACGTGTAAATAATACATTCTTTCCCCACATAATTTTTAATAATCTCATTCATCCTATCACTCCCATTTTTATATGTTTTAAGTTTTTGTATGCGTCGTTGATATAGTTGTTTTTGTTGTTGATTTTTTGTCACGATAAGAATAAGTAAAGGCAGGAAAATGCAAATCAAAACCGCTGGATTCAATCGGGTCACCTCCAGAATAATTAAAATTCATCTTAACATCATATGATTGTTACCCAAAAATAAATCCAAAAAGAAGTGTGAAATTGAGATTGGATTTATTAACTGGAAGATGATTGTGGATTTGTGTGCGCTTATTTAGGCAAATCCACAAGTTTTTACATGTAAAGAGACACCATATAAGAATTAAGTACCTTCAGACTAAGGTAAACGATAGGAAAGTTTAAGTAAAAACCTTACTTGTATTTATCTAATCAATCGAATTTTGGTTTGAAAGTATAAACAACAAACGCATCTTTTTTCATATAAATATTAGTATAGCCAGCAAGAGATTAGGTAGTTTGTAAATGGCAACCCACCAAATGATAATAGGGGTGAACTGAATAGAAAGGATGAGTGCTATGGGGAAAATTCTACAATTCAACCAGGAAAACAACTCAACTGATCAAGATGATAAAAATATTGTTGTGTTAGAGAAAATGATAAAAAATGCCTTTGAAACATTAGAAAAAAATGAAACGAATACGACTGACTCTTATCTTCAAATACTTTTACTCGCAGGAGTATTAGAGGATATTATACAAAAAGAATTTTTTAAAGGACACGGTAAGGTCAATACCCAAAGATTGAGTCGGGCAAAAATTGATGTAAGACAGATTAAAGCGGAAGTGTCAATGCTAATGGAGACCATGGAAGAGTGAGTATATTGCAATCTAAGGACATAAAAATTAAATATGAAAAGCTATTCCTTCTTAAAGATGAGGGGATAGCTTTTTTGCATTTATAATCTATTAGAATTAATCGTGGTAATAAAACGAATTTATGTTAAATAATCTGCTCACCTTCAGTAAAAAAATGGGATGAGCTGACGATAGAAAGAAAT
>JBOFCV010000088.1:0-3228 GCA_051646305.1 Turicibacter sp. | reverse complement strand
TTTGACGGTTATATCTATTAAATATAACCCTATAATATGTGGAATAAAATTCCAAACCACTGTATAATGTCCTCATAAAGCCAATCAGTATTTGAAAATAGCGGGGAGGGTATCGAATGAAAGCTAAAATTTTTAATATTTGTTGTGCTATTGGATTAATTGTCTTTTTACTCTACATGATTCCATACACTGAAACCATCGATGTTTCGTTAGATGGCATGCAATGTCGCATTGGAGAAGACATCTGTGAGGAACAAAAAACGGTCATTATTTCTGGGAAGTTTAAACGATACTTATTTAAAGCGGACCATTTTAAAGGGATAATTCAGGTTAGCGGCTATGATTTTAAGCATATAGATAACCTAGTAGAATTCTATGTCGATGATGGATACGGGTATATAAACTACATAGGATTTACAGATGGGTATCCTGAAATAGAATTTCTTGGAACTCTATTGTTCGCGCCTCATTTCAAAGAAGTATTAGTTTTAATTAGCGAACCTGTTTATGATTCAGATTCAAAAAGTTGGAGTGCTGAAGATGGTTTATATGTTAGTGCCCCCGCGACAAACAAGGCAGATGCTCTAGAAATTGCAGCAAAATTATCACAAAATAGTCAGTGGCTATCTATAGCGCAATGGAAATAAATCTAAGGGGGTTGATTGTTATGAATGCTCAAACAACAATGGGATGTTTAACCATTATGATTGGCTTAGTCTTATTATCAATCGAAGTCTATTGTTTAAAATTTGTACAACGCTTTGATCTTCACTATGGAGGGAGTAGCTATTCCAATGCACTTGATTACATTTTCCACGATCCTTCAATAAAATTAGCTGTCACTCTCTCATGCTTGATTGTTATCTTTGGTATAATCTTGCTCACACACGTACACATCTCTAAAAAGAGAACGGAATAACCTTAACAAAAAAAGTAAGGATGATTTCACTAAAACCATGTGAATATCCTTACTTTTTTTATGTGATAATCATTATAAAGAATTCTGTAATGAAACTAAATTCAACTATAATCCCTTTAAAAATATCCAAGCTTTATTAAATTTAGCCCGCATAAAACAGTTGAATCTATATACGAACCGATAATAAAACTAGATATGATGGCGCAATCTATTTACCAAGTGATAAATACTTTATATTTTTAGTTGCAGGCCAAAAAATCTTAAATGTTTTGGTACGATGACATCCTGCGTAAATTATTATTAATGCTGTTACAACAACTATCACCCAAGAAATTTAATCTAAACTAAAACTTAGATAGCTCTATAGTCCTACTATAAATTTTAAAAATAAAAAAATTTAGTAGGGCTTATATATAAAGCTTAAATCCCCTGGTATCAAGATATCCTGCGTAAATAATTACGATTTATTTTACAATAGTTAGCACTCAATAATTTCAATAATCTCTAAAACTTTGGTAGCTTTATATGTTAGCCTGTGTAAATTTTAGATCTTTAAAATTTTTACACAGACTATAGGATCTCTTGCTAGCCTCTTGCATTTAAGCTATATAGGTTGCCAAATAGTACTTGTTTTAGTTACATGGTAGTAAATATGTTAGCCTGTGTAAATTTTAGATCTTTAAAATTTTTACACAGACTATAAAATATCTGACTACTCGTAATAGTTAAGCTTTATAGAAAGCTTTATATTACAACGCTCTTTTTATGGTAGTAAATAGAATGGCTAAAATTTTAAAACAAAAAATGAGTCATTCTAACATATAGACGCAGTAATAGTTTTGAAAGTCCCAAAAACTAACCGCGCCTTATATATTCCCTACAATTCACGCCTTTCTTTCCAATTAATCTTTTTTAGGTTTTTCAAATATTAAATCAACACATTTTATCTGACCATACCCACCACTACTTTTCGGAATACTTCCGACAAATCGCCAGCCCTCTTGACTATATTTATCTATGATTTCTCGGTGCCCATCACTTTTAAACATCCCGCCAACATTTAATTCAACATACATGTAAGTATACATCGTACCCCGCCTTTTCATAATGAATGAAGTTCTTGAACTTTAAATATATCACATTGGCATTATAAAACAATATTTTAATTCATCTCGCTTGTTTATTAACCTGGAATTAACCCAAAGTACAAAATAAGCCCCACAATAAATCCAATAACAAATACGACCTTCCAATTCATTTTCTTTTTCATTACTCCGCCCCTTTTTCTTCATTTCCTGATAAATGTTTCACTGCCATTGCTCGCTCTAATATTACTATTATATGTGCTAAGCTAAGGAAACATAACGTTCTCACGATGTTTCCAAAACTATATTCACAACTTCTCTACCTTTTATCTGGTACCCAATCGATTATAATTTTTCATTGAGAACATGTCATGAACATCAAAAAAGGCTATTTTAAAATTCATGTGATTAGCCAATTTTGGATTCTAACATTTAAAATTTATCACATTGTGTTTCAATTTCAAATTCCTATTCTTTGATAAATTGGTGGCTTCGTAACGTCAGGCTACCATCTGTGTTTTTTTTAACCACCATCAAACGTTTCTGCGACTTTTCAAGGGCTTCTTCTAAGGACACACTTGGCGCATCCGACGGCATGTTTTCATAACGAAAAAGTTTCTCTTCATATATTTCGGCCTGTGGTAAAACCACTGTCAGTTCATACGTGTCGCCCACCGCTTCACTTTTTAAAACGACCGGATTGAACGGACTAAATCCGATGCCGTTTAGGCAGTAAGCATTCGTTTCGGGATTATAATCGGCAAATTTCCATTCCATTGGCAAGTCAAGACCTTCTCCATACCACTGCGTCGCATGCGTTTCAATGTGTTCTCTTAACATCACATACTGACATTTTAACTCGCCAAACGACATAGATTCTTCCATTGAAAAATCTTTAACTGCCACTTCTTGCGTAAATAAAACCGTGTTTCTTAAAATCATCATTTGATCGGCTTCTTTAGGTGAACTAAAATCAATTTCTGGTGCTAAAAAGTACGTGAGTTGCGCGATAAATTCCGTTAAGTGTCTGGTCAACTTATCTGGCTCACTTGGATATTTAAGGGTACTAAAAAAGCGATCTTCTACCTTCGGCTGAAGTGTAGCTCGTTTGTTTTCACCCATTACTTCTTCCGTTTCTATAAACGGTGGAACGCTAGCTCCAAAAAAACACCCACTCATCACAACGACACAAACAACAAAAATTGCCCATCTCATTTGTTTAAT
>JBOFCV010000081.1:0-2614 GCA_051646305.1 Turicibacter sp. | reverse complement strand
TCTCAATGCGCTACAAAAGATGTTGATATTTATTAATGAGTTAGCCATTATTATACATGGATACTTAAATGTCATTATAGTGGGAATATATGGATTTTTTAACGAGCACGATTTTGTCTGGATTACTTTATGATGGTTTTAAAAGTGGGGCACTATTAACTATTGATCTTCTTAAGGAAAAACTTTCAGGATGGATTTTCGATGAAGAAACATTACATGAATTAACTCATAAGCTTGAATCTATGCATTTAGATGATCTATCTGAACATGCGATTGAGCGAAAAATAAATGAAGCGTCAGAGATTCAATCATATTTACAAAAAATAATTCCAGAGAAAAATCAAAGTTCCGTCACTCAAAATCATTATGGTTCCGGTGATAATGTTGTAAATAAAACCGTATACAATAAGTAAGCACATATGACTAAACAAATGCATTATGGTTCTGGCGACAACGTAGAAAATAAGTATGAGTATATCATACGTAGCATTAAGGCTCAGGACTTGAAGAGTGTTGCGGATAACATAATGCATGACATCCGTCATAGAGAGACATCAAGAGCAAAAGAGAAGATTGAAGTAATAAAAAATATAGGCTCGCTTGAATGTGAAGTAAAGACTGTACTGGAATGTTTGTTAATAAAAACAAATCTAATAGATAATTCACTTCCAAGCGAATCATCTAGACAAGAGATATTATATTTTTTGCGCGGCAGGAGTAACTCTGATTATATAACATCAGTGGTCATGTCAATCTTGATTGATTTAGAGTCTCGAACACAGCCATCTTTAGCTCATGAACGATACAATTCAATTACTGAAAAATCATCTCATGTTATTGAAGTATACCTAGAGCGCCTCGCTACAGAATCGGATATTAAAGAGTACTTCAATTCCAGCAACAGAATAGATTTGTTAGAAGATGAACTATGTGGGTTAGTCCGAGGAGCATTGAGAGTTCATAGTTTTAAATTAGCTTTGGAAATATGCACACATCTTCATGATGTTTTTCCATCGAGCAATTCTCAAATTCTTTTTCTTATTTGCGAAAGCTCTTCATTACTTAGCCAAGGCAATTCTAAGCACATCTGGACACTTGATGGTAGCGTAAAAATACGCGTGGATAGACTTATAGCTCAAGTGTCTAATATGATAGATTCGCAGGATGCAAGATTAGCAATTGTATTAATAAATCTACTTAAAATAACTCTTTTTTCACACACTGACCTAATCATAATGGGGCAAAAACATGCTGATAAGATCAGCACGCTTGATAGTGACATATCCGATAAAATCAATAGAGCTTTGCTATCTAAGTCATTTGAAAATTCTGAATTAGATTTTTCTCAAATATCTATTGATTTTGAACGCTATCTAGTTCTTATTGATGCCTTAAAAAGGAAAACTATCAAAGGCTCCATCGTAGAGCAGTGGATAAATAAAGGTGGGAGCATCGATACGGGTGAGAGTTATGTAAATTCATTTTACATGCTGTATTTAAAGGCATTAATACACAAGGATGGGGATAACAAAAAAATAGTTTCACTTGTAGATGAGGCAAAAAAGTTACTAGAATTGAATGATGCTCTATTTATTCAACTCCCCCCATTAGCACTTATTGAGTTGAGTAATATCTTTATAGACATGGACTTCCCTCTTCTCGCTGTAGACTACTTAAGCCCAATGATCCCTAAAGAACCATGGGCATCACCATTATTCGAATGTTATTTACGAGCCCTTGTTGCAAGTGAAAAGCATCAGCTTTTCTTGTCTCAAGTTGCGCTAATATCTCCAGAAGAAAAAACCTCATTTGTATGGTTGTTAGAGGCTCAAGTTCATGAGCGCCTCAATCAGTATCAATACGCTATAAATGCATCCAGATCTGCAATAGCTCTTGATTCAGATGATCATTTCGCTTGGAACTTATTGTTATTTACACTGCGAAATAGTGGGGTTAATGTTGATGAACGTAAAAAAGTCTTACGAGAAATACCAGATTCTATTTTTTTAAAATTCCATGAGTCCAAACTATCATTAATTAGCGAAATAGCATCTTTCGTTGATATTAACTTTGCCGATAAAGTGTTAGTTGACTGGTTCGTGAAGGCACCAGAAAGAGTCGCAAAACCACTGACTCAAATTCATGTCTCCTCCTTATCAAACAGACCAGAAATAACAGACAATCCATACACACCTAAATATTGTGGTGATGGAATAAGGTATAGTGATGGCTTCAAGACTTATAATCGCATTATTGTCAAAAATCTAGATGTTACACATCCATCTCTACTCGATGCAGAATCCCCAACAGGGAAAATTCTAAATAGCATGAAAGAGGGCGAGACGATAAATGACCCTATATATGGAGAGTTTACCATAATTGAACGATTGTCACCTTATATTGCGGCATTTAGACATGCTATTGAGCTGAGGGATAGAATCAATGACGGTACAGATGTATTTAAGCTATATACTGTACCAGATAGTGAAGATGAATTTATACCATACTTTGAAAAGATATTAAAAACTCTATCAGAGAAGGATAGAAAAAAAGATGATGTATTACGGAGTGATAAAATCCCTCTTACTATGAGAGGTAGATATACGGCGCCAGA
>JBOFCV010000067.1:0-4424 GCA_051646305.1 Turicibacter sp. | reverse complement strand
GTTAAAGTAAGTAAAACTCAGTCCAATTGACATTATGACAGGTACCACTGTAAATAATATAAATAGGATCAAATATGGAGCTAGTAAAAAATAATAGGCTTTATTATTTTTAATTCTTTGTTTTAAAGATGTTCTATTTTTACTCATGAAGACTCCTCCCCCTCCTTTTACTCTATTCCAAATTCTTTACGTTTTAGAGTTAATTCACTATCAATTTTTTCTATATAGTCATAAAGTGTTTCACGTGGGTTAGAGCCATTATTTATAACTTCTCTAAAAGCATATTCTACCTCTCGAGCAGTCATATAACCTCCCGGAACTTGGGGTACGCCTTGTAAACTTTCTCTTTGTTTTTTCAATTGTTCAATATCATTACTTGGCCAAGGTAACTCATAGATTGCTTCTTCTGTTGCAGATGCATGACGTGCAGCCACACCTAATACTGTTTCCATCTCAGTACCGAAGTTAACTTGTGTATCTTTACTCGTCCACCATTTCAAAAATTCCCATGCACTTTCCTTGTCCTCACTCTGTTTGAAAATAACAGAACCTTTAGTATAAGAAGCTGCAATATTATTTTTATTTCCATTTTCATCTACAAATGCTGGTAGTGGCGCCATTTTCCAACTACCACTTATTTCTGGAGCAAAGACAGATAACAAGTTGTAATTAGTATAACTAGCGATCCCAATTGGGATTTCACCTGTTCTCATACGATTATAAAAGTTTGCAGATACCGGTAATCCATAATTTGTATAGAAGTCTGTCCAAAATTTAAATGACTCAATTGCCTCTTTCGACCCAAGTGCACTTGATTCACCATTATTTAAATAAAATTCTCCGCCATGTTGGAATAATAATGTTGAATATGTTGTATTTGGAACAGCTTGTCCACTTTGAGCATTGATAACTGAAGTATCCATAAAGAAATCTAAATGATTTCTATTTAAGACAGGTAAAATATTGAAAATATCATCCCATGTTTGTGGCACTTCAAGACCTAATTCTTCAAGGATATCCTTTCTGTAGAACATCATTTGATGAATTTGTTCATCCGGTAAAGCATAAACGTTTCCATTAAATTCGAAAGGTGTTAGTGCACTTTCATCAAATCTTGATGCCACTGTATCAAAATCTTCAAATTCTGTTAAATCTACAAGTGCATTTCTTAATGCATAATTGATTGGTAAATCTTCTTTTAATTGAATGACCACATCTGGACCTTCTCCAGATAATGTAGCTGGTAGAACAACACTTTCAGGTACTAATTTTACATCTACAACAATTCCTGATACTGGGGTAAATGAATTATCGATTAACCTTCTTAAAATATCAGATTGATCACGGCCTGTTATAACCCATACTTCAATTTTCTTAGTATATTCACCAGTTTCCGTTACAAAACTATCGTAATCATTGAAAAATGAACTAATGAATCTCTGTGATTCATATAAGGCATTCGTAAAGAAATTTCCATTCGCTTTAGGTAATTTGGCACTAGGTTCTGTAACTAACAAGTAATCAATTTCTAATGGTTGTTCTTTCATCGTGTGGACCCATGTTCCTAAGGCAGCATTATTTGAGTTGAATTCGTTTAATCCACTGTGAATTTCATCAGGGAATTTAATGAATTTTTCTAATTGTATTAATGAGGTATACAGTGCAGATGTTGATTCACTTCTCCCACCATTTATTGTTTCTAAATCTTTAATAATTTCTTTTAATCTCTCTATCTCGGTTGTAATATCTTCTATTAAATTCGGAATAACCACCGGTAATTTATAGTCACGATATGTATCTGGTGTCGCCCCTGTAACTAATAAAATTTGACGATAAATCTCATTTAGATTTGTTATTAAGATATTTGTTTCGTTTATAATATGGCTCAATTCTCCTAATACAACTTCTAATTTAATGGTATTTTTTCCTTCCTTTAAGTGAATTAACATCGGTTCTTCATCACCAAGTGTTTTCATTTGAAAGGCGCTATCATAATTAAACTTAATACCTTTGGCTTCCTCAAAAGGGATTTCTCCATTTACGTATAAATTACGATTTGATGATAACCCTCTTTTAAAAGTTTGATTGGCTCTAAAAGATAGTTTATACAAGCCTTCTTCTTCAACATCAATTTCCCATTCAACCCAGTCACCTACAAATCGCCATGAATCCCCACCCACTACATTTAAACGTATTTTACTTGGATGTGATGGTTCAGTCAAAGGGTTAGAGTTATTCATTCGTGGATATAAAGAAACTGAATTTTTTCTAAATGTATCTTCACCTTGTATTTTAATAAATGCCGAATCAATTTCTTTAAGCCCACTTGCTCTTAAATCACTAATATATTCATCATAGCTTGTTATTTCATTAGCTTTCTTGAATGCAATTTCTTTTATTTGCATCGATTCACTGACAGACTCAATCGTGATAGAGTGTTCTCCTTTATCTAAATATATCATTAATGGGTCTGGATTCATTCTTTCTCTGTCAAAAACAAATGAAGTAATCTCTTCAAAAATTTCACTTTGATCAGGTCTTACATCATTACCATTTACACGGGTGACCTCGCCAGCATCTTCAAATATTCGATCAAAAGAGAGACGTGCTAATTCATCATATGGCAACTTACCATCAATATAAATTTTACGCTCAATCTTCGCTCCTTTTCCCTTAACTGGAAGATAGGTGAATGCTAGATTATAAAACCCTTCTTCTTCAACATTGAAATTATAGCTAACATATCCTTTTTCTTGTGTCACAACTGATCCATTTACTTTTTCGAGCTTTTCCATTTTCGAATTTTCTTCGTCTAAATCATTCCAATCGATAACAACTTGATTAGTTTCTACAAGTTGCTTATTTGGATAGCTTTCTAGATATTCTTTATAGTTTGTCTTCGAAGATGAAACTAACATGCTTTCAGTCATATATATCTGGTTGATTGATTCTACCTTCGTTTCATCATTATCTGTTCCATTTGCATTGATAAGGAAATTTGTTGCTAATAACATGATACATACTTGCATTGCTATTAAAGGTTTTACTAATATACTTTTTTTTCGATTCAAGATTAAACTCCCCCAACTAAATAATTTTTTATTTATTATTTACTTGTTTTCATTAATGGTAGTTATCAACGATTTTGTATGATCTGTTTGATACTCCCAAAACATGACTCCTAATAAACCTTTTTCTTTAACATAATTCATTTTTTCCTTAACCGATTGTTCATTTTCATACGTAATAAAAGTATCCCCGTTATAAGCCCATGCTGCTTTGCCTAAATCGTCCCAATACTCGTTATACCCACCGTCTTCAATTTTTGCAACAACATCATGATAATCAAAATACAAGCCATTTTCACCTTTAACTCGTGAACATAAACCATTATTTTTATTTTCAACCTTCGAAGCCCCGCGTCCATAAAAAGCAATTCCTAGGACTAATTTATTCAAATCCATTCCAGCTTGTAAGAATTGATCAATATAGAATGCCCCACCCGGATAATATGTTTCACCATATTTTTTAGTTAAGGTCGATGGATAGAGATTTGTATGATGCCCGGTTACATTAAAAGATCCACCCATATCATACGTCATCACGTTTACGAAATCTAAAACTTTGTTTAACTCTTTTACCTCGACATTTTTTATATATGACCGTGTTGCACCAGCAGCAATCGTAAGTAAATATTCTTTTTTTGTTTCTTTTCTCAACTCATCTAAATCTTTTCTAACCTGTTTTAGTAATAAAGTAAAATTCTTTGTATCATCTGGATGACAACTAATTCCACCACCTGGTGTTGTGGGATACTCCCAGTCAATATCTACACCATCCATTCCATATTTACGCATCAGGTCAATACTACTTTTTGAAAATAGTTTGCGTGTTTCCTCATTTTCTGCCGCCTCAGAAAAGTTTCCTGATCCCCATCCACCAATTGATACACAAACCTTTATATGAGGAAAATTTACTTTTAAATCTTTAATTTGATTAGCTCTAACCCAATTCTCTTTAACTAATCCATTAGTATCTGCTACCGTTGCAAATGCATAGTTTATATGTGTTAAGCTGCCTATATAAGGATCATCTACCTTCCAATCTGTTCCATCCGTTAAATAACCTAAAACTATCATATTCCCACCAATCCTCTCATTAAATAAAACAACAACTATTCCTAGATTTACGACGAGATTAACTTTTCTTAATTCTAAGAAATTCATCCCAATCATACAAGAGTTGCTTACACACACATCATGTTATCGAATTTTTCTGTATAAATTTTCCTATAATTTAATCTTTTTATTTTCTTCAATAAGTGTATCGCTTATTACATTACCGGCTAATTTATAAGCCATCAATGCTGAACCAACGGCTGGGTCTAACATAGGTTTTATCACTTTTATTTCTGGATCATAACT
>JBOFCV010000045.1:0-7503 GCA_051646305.1 Turicibacter sp. | reverse complement strand
GTATAAGTAAAAATGAAGAGTTAGTGAAAGTTCTTACGACAATCAATAATAGAAGTCATTAATCAAAGCATAAAAATCAATGGGTTTTATTCACAAATCCAAATCTTAATCAATAAAAAGGAGCTTCTTGATTTTAACGTTCAACTGTTAAAATCAAAAGGCTCCTTTTTTCGTACATTTAAATGGATAAAAATTGACTGAATTATAAATAGTTAGACAAAAAAATCATCACTGATAAAATAGCAATAGGCTATCACGGAAAACAATTTCATAAATTCTGTATGAAGGACTTCAAAACAATTGTCATAAGATGTAATTATGATACAATATTAAGGAAAGTGTCGAGGAGGAATCACCATGTCACAAAAAGAAAACTCTCAACTACCCGACAATGAAAATAGGGAAGTGATTGATGAACAAGAGTTTTTAAGAACACTTGTTGACCGTACTAGTGTCGATCATCCTAATGATTTTAATTTTAATGGTCAAGGGATGAATAGTAAGTCGGTTGTTTTCACAAAACAAAGTGGATGCTTAAATTTACGCTCAATCCTTATTAATCTTTTGATTTATACCCTTGTTTTAATGGTGACAAGTGGCTGGTTTAATGGATTTTATATTTCAAGTTTTTGGGGTGCTTTTGAAACAGCCATCTGGATGAGTGTTCTAAATGTAATACTTAAGCCTATTTTGGTTATTCTAACATTACCCTTAACAATTATCACGTTTGGGCTGTTTTATGTTGTAGTCAATGGCATTGTATTAGTGATTGCAGATTATATCATGGGACCCGTATTTGAAATTAACTCATTTGGTGTTGCTGTGTTAGCTTCTATCTTTATTTCTTTATTACGCCTATTCATTAACCACTTTGTATTGAAAAATTCAAATTTCAAGGTGAATTAATTAGCGTACGTGTTGGATAGGGATTAACCTAAGTCATATTTTATGAATGGATGCATCTCTGTGACTAAACTCACAGGCAAATCATTGGGTATGACGAGGTGCAAATATAAAAATTAGGTGGTGTATATATGGAGAACAAATTGACAGTTGCGAATTTAGTGTCGGAACTTAAATTAGAGGTTGTCACGAAAGATGTTTCGCTTGATCGTTGTATAACGGAACAAATGTTATCCCGTCCGGGAATGGAATTAACGGGTGTCGTTGAATATTTTAGAGATAGTGCGAAAAAACGTGTTCAAATTATTGGAACAAAAGAATGGTTATATCTAGAATCGTTAACGCCTGAAGTTCGTAAAGATCGCGCGCGTGTGTTGTTTACACCTGAAACGCCAGTGATTGTTTTTTCTAAGAATTTTGAAGTGCCACAAGAAATGATTGATTTAGCTAATGAAACGGATGTTCCACTTTTAAGAAGTGCGAAGGAAACAACGGTTTTATTTACGTCAATTTCTAATTATTTAGAAGAGGCGTTATCTCCAGTTGATTCAATTCACGGGGTACTTGTCGATGTGAATGGGATTGGGGTTTGTATTATCGGAAAAAGTAGTATCGGGAAAAGTGAAACGGCGCTTGAATTAATTAACCGTGGACATCAGTTAATTGCTGATGATCGTGTTGATATTTTCGAGAAAGAGCCAGGTTTAATTGTGGGGCGTGCGCCTGAATTACTTCAACAGTATATTGAAATTCGTGGGATCGGGATTATCAATGTGGTTGAGATGTTTGGAGCTCGTGCTTACCGTCATAAAAAACGTATCACGCTGATTGTTGAGTTAGAAGATTGGAATAATGAAAAAATTTATAACCGTATTGGACTAGCAGATGAAACGATGAAAGTCTTTAACACGGAGATTACTAAAATTACAATTCCAGTTCGTCCGGGGCGCAGTATTGCCTCTCTAATTGAAGTCGCAGCGATGAATCACCGTTTAAAAGTAATGGGATACAATGCAGCTGAAACATTTACGAATCAGTTAAATGATTTCATTAAAAATAAAAGTGATTTATAGGACCTGGTAGAGATCATTTCTGAATATGAAATGTCTAACGGGATGCCTTTGTGTTTCTGCTTAAGGTTGAAAACCTGAACTCGTATTTGAAATATCCAGTGCTTGTTTTTCAACTTACTTTCAACACAAGGCTAAAAATAATTGTTTTGGGATAGCTATCTCGTAGCACTTCTTAAATACTTATTTTTTTAATTAGTTGAACGCGGTTTAGTTGGTTGAGTTTCGTGTTTTTTAATGTTTGAAATTTTCTAGACTGATACCCTCCATCCATTCAGTTGTCACGTAGGGATATCATTTGAATCATAAAAAAAAGTGAGAGTTACACGCTCTCACTTTTTGAGAATTTTAAGAAGCAACCTCTCGTGAGATTACATTGGGAGGGAAAGAATAAATAAGGAGGAGTCACAAAATGGATCATTCAATGATTGAACCATTAAATCGTGTGTTTATTCAACTCGGGCCACTTACGATTTATTGGTATGCTGTATTTATAATGTCAGGTGTTGCAATTGGATTATATTTAGCGATTCGTGAAGGAAAACGAATGGGAATTAAATCGGAGTTCTTTTACGATTTAGTAACATTTGGATTGCCGATTGCCATTGTTGCCGCTAGAATTTATTATGTTGCGTTCTCGTGGGATTACTATTCGCAAAATCTGGGTGACATCTTTAAGATTTGGCAAGGGGGAATAGCGATTCATGGGGCCATTATCGGAGCAGGTGTGTTCGGATATTTCTTCTGTAATCGTAAAAAAATATCCCCGTGGCTTATTATGGACATTGCAGGGGTAAGTTTCTTACTGGCACAAGCATTAGGTCGTTGGGGAAATTTTATGAATCAAGAAGCACATGGTGGGCCAGTTCCAGGGGCAACACTAGATGCACAACGTGAATTTTTACAATCACTATTTTTACCTGATTTCATCGTAGATAACATGTATATTAATGGAACGTACTACCATCCAACCTTCTTATATGAATCAGTCTGGAATATTATCGGATTCATCATTGCTGTATTTATTTTACGAAAAATGAGTAAATTATTAGTGGGAGAAATCGCAGCCTTTTATGCCATTTGGTATTCAGCAGGACGTTACTTCGTTGAGGGAATGCGTACCGATAGCCTAATGTTGTCAGAGAGCATTCGCATGGCACAGTTTATTTCGATTATTACCATTGTGGTCGTGTTGGCTGTCGTGATTTATCGTCGCCTTTCAAAACGAAATCTCGTGACTTACACAAGTTTTTATGCAAAGAAAGAGTCATAATTTGTAAATTTTAAAATAAAATAAGAAAGTACAGGTTTATTGATCTGTACTTTCTGTGTATACGAAGGAGAAATTAACATGATTAAAGCCGTATTTTTTGATTTAGATGGAACACTAATTGACACAAATAAGTTAATCATTGATTCATTTCGCCATACGTTTAAAACTTATTTTCCAGAACGTCACTTCTTAGATACAGAAATCTATGATTGCATTGGACCGACACTAACGCAAACCTTTACGTTACATAATCCCGATGCTGTTGAAGAAATGACTGATACGTATCGCACGTACAATAAAGAAAAACACGATGAAATGGTTGAAATCTATCCAGGAATTCTTGAAATGTTAACCGCTTTAAAATCAATGAATTTAAAACTTGCGATTGTCACGTCAAAGAAACGAGACATGGCTATCCATGGAGCAGAGTTAACAAAAATCTATGAATATTTTGATTTTGTTGTGTCATCAGATGAAGTAAGTGAACCTAAACCACATCCAGAGGCCATCCAATTAGCATTAAAACATTTTGGATTAACACCAGAAGAAGTAATCATGGTTGGCGATAATTCACATGATATGGAGTGTGCAAAAAATGCCTCTGTAACAAGTGTTGGCGTAGGATGGGCACTTCGTGGTGCAGATTATTTGAAATCGTACGGTGCAGATTATATAATAGAAGAAGCTTTAGAGTTGGTTAAGATTGTAAATGATATAAATAAACTAGGATAAACCTTAAATGATATCAAGATAAAAGGGTGTTTAAGCATTATATATAAGTCCTACTAAATTTTTATCTTTTTAAAATTTATAGTAGAACGATAGGCTATCTTCGTAGTTCCTCTGGATCAACGCGTACTAAAGTTTTGTAAAAAAAAACAAAACTTTAGTACTTCTAGAAAGTATTTAAAGTTCTTGGCTTGCAACAAATGCGATGAAATATCGATCACTTTGTAAATAGAAAAGTATTTAAAGTTCTAGACTTGCAACTGTAAAGGTGAAGTATTTATCGCTTTGTATATAGGCTATAACACAATGTCTCGTTTATTTATCAACGTGTATATAGAAGAAATAAAGAAGAGAGTAGGGACAAGTGATGGAAAAAATTTATGATGTAGCAATTATTGGAGCAGGACCGTCAGGGTTAACTGCAGCTATTTATGCAGCGCGTGCAAGTTTATCAGTTGTGATGATTGAACGTGGAGCACCGGGTGGACAAATGGTAAATACATTTGAAATTGAAAATTATACAGGGTTTGAAAAAATTTCAGGTCCGGATTTATCAATGAAAATGTTTGAACATGCGCAAGCCGCTGGAGCAGAATATGCATACGGTTATGTTGAAAATGTAAGTATTAACGAAGCAGGATTAAAAGTGGTTGATTGTGGTGACACAACATTTACAGCTAGAACAGTTATCATTGCAACAGGAACGAAACATCGTCTTTTAGGTGTTCCAGGTGAAAAAGAATTATCAGGTCGTGGTATTTCATGGTGTGCTGTTTGTGATGGTGCCTTCTTTAAAGGTAAAAATGTTGCGGTTATCGGTGGGGGAGACTCAGCGGTTGAAGAAGCTATTTATTTAGCAGGACTTGCAAATAAAGTAACTGTTATCCACAGACGTGATGAGTTGCGTGCCGCTAAGATTTTACAAAACCGTGCCTTTTCAGATGAGAAAATTGACTTCGTATGGAACTCAACGGTTGACTCTTTTGAAGCAGAAAACGGAAAACTTGCCGGTGTAAAAGTTAAAAATGTGATCAGTGATGAAATATCAACGGTGCAAGCAGATGGTGCCTTTATTTATATTGGTCTAGATCCAATTACTGAAATTGTTAAAGAGTTAAATATTACAGATGAATCTGGCTATATTATCGTGGATCATGCGATGATGACCTCAATTCCTGGTGTTTTTGCTGCCGGAGATGTCATCAACAAAGAACTTCGTCAAGTTGTAACAGCTGTAAACGATGGGGCAATTGCTGCGCAATCAGCCTTTAAATATATTGAAACAAACTTAAAATAACGATAAAACCTATTTAGACATCAAGAAAGCTAAACAACAGATTTATTTTTAGCTTTCTTTTTTTTATGTTTTCAAAAGAAGAAAAGTTTGATATAATTACCTTAATGATAACCATTATCAATTGTTGATTAGTGGTAAAAGGAGAGATTTAATGTGTTAGATTTAATTTTAGATGCGATTTTAGATACGGTTAAGATTTGGCCGTTGTTATTTTTAGTCTATTTAGTATTTGAATTTATAGGAAATAAGCGATCAGATTATTTAAAAGGCAAAACCATGGGACCTATTATTGGGGCGCTTAGCGGATGTATTCCACAATGTGGGGCATCAGTTGCAGCCGCCGGTCTTTATGCGAGACGCGCCATTACAATTGGAACGTTATTTGCCGTGTTTATTTCAACATCAGACGAGGCCATTCCCTTACTCATGATGTACCCAGAAAAGTGGGAAACCGTTGGATTTTTACTGGTTATTAAAGTTGTTTTTGCTATCATCGTAGGGATAAGCATAGATTTTGCTTTTAAATCATATAATAAAAAGAAAGTTAAGCTGCGAGCAATGGGACAAGAAATAGAAAATTCTTGCCCGAAACATAACTGTAAGAGTAGCTGTTGTCAAAGCAAAACCTCATTAGTACAAAAAGCCTTTAAACGTTCTTATAAAGTTGTAAGCTTTATCTTTATCATGACCTTACTTCTAAATATTGTGATTAGTTTAATCGGTGAGGATAACCTTTCAAATTTATTATTAGTCGATTCAATTCTTCAACCAGCCGTGGCAGCACTAATTGGATTAATTCCAAACTGTGTTTCATCTATATTATTAACAGAGTTGTACATTGAAGGTATTATTAGTTTTGGGTCAGTTTTAGCGGGTCTTTGTACAGGTGCCGGTGTTGGTTTATTAGTTCTATTTAAATCAAATCGACCACAGATTGATAACTTTAAAATCTTAGTAGGATTATATAGTATTGGGACTGTGATTGGATTAATTGTCAATTTTTTTATTGGATTATAGGATGAGATAAGGAAGTTAAAATCTTTAAATTGCTCATATTTAAGCGGATTTATGAAGTGAAATTAAATGTCAGGATCATTGGGATTTTAAATTCTAGAATGAATTGTACTTATCAACAGGCTGTCTTATTTGAGGCAGTTTTTTCTTTTTTAACCAATAATGTGTTATAATAAAGCTAACAAAGGTGGGTGACAAACATGAGAGTTGTTAATAGTTTATTATTAAAAGATAATCAAATTCTTTTATTGTTTAAGCCGAGCCGCCAAAAATGGTTTTTACCGGGTGGGAAAGCTGAATTTAGTGAAAATGTGATTCAAACGGGGTGCCGTGAGTTTGTTGAAGAAACTGGGCTTTTGTTGTTAAATGCAACGCTTGGCGCTGTCACAACGATCGTTGTAGATGATGAACTTGAAAAAAAAGAATGGATGTTATACACGATTAAATCTCAAGGAGCAACAGGAAATTTAATGTATGAAACTAGAGAAGGTATATTACAGTGGCATCATGTGGATGAACTAGAGACATTACCAATGTTTGAAGGCGATCGTCATATTATTAAACATCTAGTAAAATATGATGAACCGATTGTAACTACACAATTTTATACAAAAGATTATGATTTAATCCAATTAGTCACGACTTCATAAGGTCGTTTAGATGATCTATTTCCTAGATGAATACTAGGTCGATTAGGGGATTTAGGTATATTCCTTGATAGGTTATCAGTATGAGAATAGAGTTTTTATCGTCTAAGTTGAAGTAACATAATTAGCTATAACGTCGTAAATAAATGATGAATCATGAATAATCAAAGGTGGGTTTATAATGAAACAAATTAATCTATTAATTGTTACAGGGATGAGTGGTGCAGGAAAAAGTGTTGTACTAAATAGTCTTGAGGATGTGGGGTATCATTGTATTGATAATTTCCCACCGATGTTATTACCTAAATTAACGGATTTGATTATGGGGACGAGTGAGCAGTCGGTAAATCTAGCAGTCGTCATTGATCTTCGTTCACTTGATTTTGATTCGATTGATGAGATGCACTATTTCTTACAAGATAGTCATTATGTCAATGTTCATGTATTATATTTAGATGCAAATGATGAAGCGCTTGTTAAACGTTATAAAGAAACACGTCGTACACATCCACTTTCAAGAGAAACAAATTTACTTGAGGGGATTGATAAAGAACGTGAGCTTTTAAAACC
>JBOFCV010000043.1:0-3986 GCA_051646305.1 Turicibacter sp. | reverse complement strand
AGTTGCAATAAAGGCAGCATTGACCATTTTATCTTTCGCATCACCAGGATGCACACTTTTCCCATGAACCGTAATCACAGCACCCGCCGCGTTGAATGATTCATATTGTAACTCGCCAATCACACCACCATCTAATGTGAAGGCAAAGTCAGCACCGAAATCGGCAACATTAAATAAATCAGCACCGCGACCAATTTCTTCATCAGGTGTGAATGCCACTAACACTTTTCCATGCATAATTTCAGGATGCGCATTTAAGTATTCAATTGCACTCATGATTTCTGCGATTCCTGCTTTATCATCAGCACCCAATAATGTTGTTCCATCGGTTGTAATTAACGTTTGTCCCACATAGTTATTTAAAGAGGGGAACTCAGTTGGTGATAAAACAATATTTTTTTCGGCGTTTAAAACGATGTCACCACCCGCATAGTCAACCGTTTGTGGTTTTACGTTTAATCCAGAGAAATCAGGACTTGTATCCATATGCGCGATAAATGCAATCGACGGGGCAACTTTGTCCGTATTTGCAGGTAATGACGCATATAAATAACCATTTTCGTCAACACGTGCATCCTGTAAGCCAAGCGCTTTTAATTCTTCTAATAACATTTTTCCGAACTCAATTTGCGTGTTCGTTGATGGACACGTCGGTGATTCCGGATTTGATTTCGTATCAATGCTCACATATTTTAAAAATCGATCCATAACTGTAGTCATAAATATCCTCCTCATTCGTTCACTTTAGTGTTTGTAAATTTGCGTATAATATCTATAGTTTAACATATTTTCGGTAAAAAATAATAAGGGTTTGTGAAATTAAAAGAGAATCGCGTTTAGTAAAGAAATATTAGGAAGACTTTGCGTCCATCACAGATACTAAACCACGCGATTTCATAAAGTTTAAATGTTAAAAATGAGTGTTGCGTGATAAAATAAACTATCTAGAAAAATCAGGGGATTAACGTAGGAGAAAGCTCATGGATAAACTAATAAGAAAAATAGAAATAATCATTGAGAAAAAGGGAATCTGCCTGCTTGCAATCGATGGTTGTGGCGGTGCGGGTAAAAGTACGTTAGCACAATGTTTACTAACTAAGTTTGGTGCGGGGCAGATCGTTCACATGGATGATTTTTATAAAACAAGTAGGCAACAGTTAGCAGTGACGGATGAGTGTGTTGGCGGATCTTATGATTTGGGCCGATTTAAAGCTCAGGTGATTGAACCGATTTTACAAGGTGAAAAGGGAGCTTATCAACGATATGATTGGGTGTTAGATGAGTTAGTAGGGTCTCATGAGGTGATGCCTTGCGGGTTGATTGTGATTGAAGGGTGTTATTGTTTGCATGAGCTTTTGCGGGATTACTATGATTTGAAGGTGTTTGTGCAGACGAATCGAGAGCTTAGGTTGCGTCGCGGATTGTTACGTGATGGTGATGAGGCATTGCCATCTTGGGAAAAATGGATGAAGGCAGAAGATGCGTATTTATCACAGCAACAGCCAATAGAGGCGGCTGATTTTATTGTGTCAGGTGAAATGGAATAGGAGAGGATAGGGTAATATGGCTAAAGATAATGATTTTATGGATGATGTGGTTGAAATAGGCGTTAGTTTATTGGTTGGTTATGCGATTTCTAGAGTTGTAAGAATTGCCTTAGCTCGTGGGGAATCGATGTTGCCAACGATTAAAAATAATCAATTAGTGTTGGTTGATTGTCGTGCGTACCGTCGCCGTGAACCGCGCCGACATGATTTAGTGGCGTTTCATTCCCATTTGGAGAATAACCATAAGTTCTTTTTGAAACGTGTGATTGGTGTACCCGGGGATCACGTGGTGATTAAAGATCATCAACTATTTATAAATGATGAGCTGATTGAAGAGTGGTACTTAAACGAAAAAATGATTCAATATACGCCGATTGATGTGGTTGTTGCACAAGGGGATTTATTTGTGATGGGAGATAATCGCCAACATAGTTTAGACTCTCGTTCTAAGAGTTTAGGACTCGTTGCCATTAGCGATATTATGGGAGTTGTGAAGCGGCTTAAGTAAAAGATATCCGAAATAGTTTCTTGAAAAATTAATAATTTTATTTTATCTTGAATACAAGTATAATTGAAGTACCAAAGGGGAGGGGACTGTAAATGGAGTTATATGCTAAGATTTTTATCTTGTTAGCGGTTGTTAGATTAGGCACAAGTTTATTAAATATCAATAAAAAGAGGCTATCTGCTTATGATTTAAAAAAGTTAAAAGTGTTGGATGATCGTTATTTTAAAATAGCTTTTATTTGTGATGTATTTTTATGTGTAGGAATTATCATCATCAGTTTAGTGTCACCCATGATACATAGTATCGGGTTATATGCAGCTATCTGTGCCATTATGATTATAATAGCAACAGAGGTTGCTAAACTAATAGGTAATAAAAAAATGTATATTCAAAAGATAAGATAAATTTTTGAAACTCTAAATCCTTTATTGGGGCTAGAGAATACTCCCGTACAGAAATGAATACAACGATAAGGCGTTCATGAAAATATGCTTATTTAATATTTTGTTTTAAAAGGGGTAAAAGAGGAGGGAGCTCAATGCATATAGCTTTTGCTTTACTTATTCAAGTCTTATTTATCTGGTTCGTACTCGTCCCACTGTTTCGATTGGTGATTAGAACATTGAAAGCATACGCAGATAAACATTCAAGATAAAATTTAGCCTAGTTAGACTTTACTGGTTCTTTTAGATATGGGCTAGGGTTAAAAGAATTATTGTGAGCCATATATCTTAGATGTTGTTAGTCTCATAGACCTTCAAAGTAGATATAGACCGCCTATTGAAATTTCAGGATAAGTCTTTATTTTCAAAGGACATAAAAAAAGCACTCGACGAGTGTTTTTTTAATTTTCTTTTTTTTCAAATAAATAATCGTCACCCATATAATCTAAACTATAAATTTTCCATTTATTATTTTCATTAACAACATTTACTGCAATATCCTGTACAGTTACATATGTTTCTTTCGAATTGAAGGGCGTAACTTCTACCTCGACTGATGCTATAAATGAAACAAGATTTTTATCCTCTATTGTAAACTCTTTTCCATTTTCTAATTTAACAGTTGAATAGTTAATAGATGCCTTACTATGAAGTGCCGGACTATAAACTAATTCATCAATAACTTCTCTCCAAACAGTTGAGTTGGATGATAAATACGGTGTTACATTATAATAAATGAGTTGACAATCTGCATCGGTAAGTTCCTCACACGCAGTTGCTCCCTCTACATATTCATAAGCATAAAAGTTTTCTAGGAAATTTTCAATAACATCTCGCTGTTCTGAATTTGCTGCTCCTTTTTGACTACATGCAACCGCCAAAATACCTATCATTAAAGCTAAAGAAAAAAGCAAACGTTTTTTCATTTTTGTATCCCCCTGTTCTTATAATCCAATATTAAACTATATTGGTAAAAATTGCAAGTTGTTTTGGGTTTTACTTCTCTCACAGGAAAATCTCATCGGATTGTTTAACCCTCAAATACGAATAACTAAATCGTAAACAAAAGAAGGGACATATTTCTAATAGGGGAGTAGGATTTCTTCTTTATACGTATGATTTATACACATGCCAGAACACCCATTACTTTAGTTGTGGGATGAATGGCACATCTGTTAATCTTAATCACTAGTTTAAATCCTCTTAAAGTTTTAATAGTTACTATGCATGTGAACGAATGTTTTGTGGTAAATTATAACAGACTAAATTTTAAATTTTTCTAGTGTCTTTAGAAAATATAAACGAGTCTCAATCTACCAAGTTAATACGTCATGTAAGGTGATTCCCCCGATACAAATGAAAACCTACAAATTCAAACTTTGTCCAACTAAAGCACAACAAGAATTGATTGATCAAACAGTTGGCTGTTGTCGTTTTGTTTTCAATTATTCATTAGCCAAACAACGTGACAAAGATAACATGTGGTCT
>JBOFCV010000042.1:0-15128 GCA_051646305.1 Turicibacter sp. | reverse complement strand
GTTACGATGAATGCACGTTTTTTACCTTCAAATTGTAAATCTTGTAATGCTACTGGTAAGCATCCGAATTTGTAGTAAACTTTTGCTGGAACTTTAAACCAAAGCATATTTTCTCTCCTTTTTGATACGGTCTTAATGTTGATTAAGTGTTTAGGACCAACATTCTCAGAAACTGAGTTATTTCCCCAAGATCCACACCCTAAAGTTAATGATGGTGCAACAGCGAAGTTGAATAAATCTCCAATTGCTCCGTGTGCTGCTGGTTGATTGATTAAGAATGTTGTTGTTTTAATACGTGCTGCCATCATGTTGATATCAGCTTCTGCACGTAATTCATCCGCATAAATTCCAGATGTATGCCCTAATCCACTGTGGTTAACTAAAATTTCAGCTGTTTGTACGGCTTCTTCATGGTTAGCTGATTTGTACATCGCTAATACAACTGATAATTTTTCATGAGCGAAAGGTTCAGCTAATGTTGGATCCGTTACTTCACCAACTAAGATTTTTGTATCTGCAGGTACTTCGAATCCGGCTAATTCAGCGATTTTTTGTGCTGATTGCCCTACGATGTTTGCATTTAAATGTCCATCAACAACGATTGTTGCACGAACCATGTCTAATTGTTTTTTATTTAAGATTAATGCTCCACGTTTTGATAATTCTGATTTAACAGCTGCGTAGATTGACTCGTCAACAATGATTGATTGTTCAGAAGCACAAATTACACCGTTATCAAAAGTTTTTGAAGTTAATAATGAGTTAACTGCCATTGGGACGCTACATGTTTTGTGGAATACGATTGGTGTATTCCCTGCTCCTACTCCAATTGCTGGTGTTCCTGAAGAGTATGCAGATTTAACCATCGCTGGTCCACCTGTTGCTAAAATTAAATCCGCTTCACGCATTAATGTATTTGTTAATTCTAAACTTGGTTGATCAATCCATGCGATTAATCCTTTTGGTGCTCCTGCAGCTTCAATAACATCTTTGATTACTTTTGCAGTATAGTTCGTGCAATTTTTAGCACGTGGATGAGGTGCGAATACGATTGCATTACGAGTTTTAATTGCCATTAAAGCTTTGAAACATGCTGTTGAAGTTGGGTTAGTTGTTGGGATAACAGCTGCAATAACTCCGATTGGTTCAGCAATTTTTTGAATTCCGGCTGATAAATCTTCTGAAACAACTCCACAAGTTTTTTCATCGCGGTATTTATTATATATATATTCAGAAGCATAGTGGTTTTTAATTACTTTATCTTCCACAACACCCATTCTAGTTTCTTCAACTGCCATTTGTGCTAATGGGATACGTAAATTATTAATTGCCGTTGCTGCTTTGAAGAATAATTCATCTACTTGTGCTTGTGTAAATTTTGCAAATTCCTTTTGAGCTTCACGAACTGTTTCTAATGTTAATAATAATTCCTCAACTGTAGTAATTTTATTTGTCATTACGACTCCTCCTCAAAGTTGTGAATTCATTCACTTACTTACATTGTTATTATATTACATTGTGAAATATTTGTCTAATGTAAATGCTGTGAAAGCGTTTATTATTTCACAAAGTTTGAATTTTTAGCGATTTTTCCTAATAAAATAGCCTTTTTTAATATAAATTATGACTATTAATCATTATAAAATCAAAACTATCTGTTCCTATACGCTTACTTATGTGAATAAATCATTAATAATGTAATAGATTTCTTCTCTTTTTATTATCATAATGTAAACTGAAATGTTTAATTTTAATCATTTAGCCATCTATGACTCATTTAAAATCCAGAATAAACCTCATTATTTTATTACTAGTTTCTATTTTTATAGCTCTTCTTCTACATTGTTATCCTGCCTTCTCTAACTATTAAAAAGAATCAAAAAAAAACTTAATCCCCAAAAAGGATTAAGTCTTTTAAACTATTTTAGAATAAATCATTCATCGCACAAGCTACATTATCTTCTAACTCAATGATTTCACCTGTTCTTACGATGATTTCTTCCGTTTGATCAATACATGCTTGAACAAGTGGTGCAAAATCAAATTTTTGTTCATACTGAATACATTTTTCTAATGAAGGACTTGTAGATGGATTTTCTGGAACAAATACCGTACAGCAGTCTTCATATGGACGAATTGAAATTTCATATGTATCAATTTTCTTCGCAATATCAATAATTTCATTTTTATCAAGTGTTGCGACGGGACGAATAATTGGCATATTCGTTACCGCATTAATAGCATACATGCTCGTTACTGTCTGAGAAGCAACTTGCCCTAAACTTTCACCATTTGCAAGGATCAAGATATTGCGTTTAGCAGCAACGCCTTCAGCGATACGATACATCATACGACGCATAACAGTCATCGTATAACTACTTGGAATATGTTCATGAATAGCCGTTTGAAGTTCTGTAAATGGCACAACATGAACTTTTACTTTATCGTACGGTGAATAATGAGCATTTTTTTCCATTAAATCAAGTACTTTTTGTTTTGAACGTACAGATGTATAAGGCGGTGACGCAAAATGAATTGCCTCTATTTCAACACCACGTTTTTGCATCAAATACCCAGCAACCGGGCTATCAATTCCACCTGAAATCATTAATAATCCTTTCCCACTAATTCCGACTGGGAATCCGCCTAAGCCTTTAACATGTGCAGCCATGATATAAGTTCCTTCACGACGGACTTCAACAAAGACTTTCATTTGTGGCGTATGAACATCAACTTTTAAATGTTCTGTGTTGATTAATAAATGAGCTCCAACAGCTCTTGTTACTTCATGTGATAACATGGGGAACTGTTTGTTGGCACGTTTTGTGTCGACCTTAAATGTTGTTTCAACTTGAGGTTGTGATTTAATAATTGTTAACGCTAAATCTTTCATAGCTTCAATATCATTTTCACAACGAGCTGCTAAACTGTATGATTGCAAACCAAACACCTTATCTAATTGTTCTGTTACAAGTTGTGGGTCTGTTCCATTTAAAATAATATAGAAGCGATCACGTGTCACTTCATATGTTACATTTTCTAATGGTTTCAACTTGCGGCGAATCACTTTGTGTAAAGCGTTGATAAAATACTTGCGGTTTTTCCCTTTAACTGATAATTCTCCATAACGGACTAATATGCGGTCATAAATCATTTTTTCAATTCCTTCCTCATTCTAACGGTTACATTTTGTAGTGCGTTTATTAGTGCGTTTATTTCATCTATAGTTGTGAGTTCAGATAGACTAATTCTAACACTGTTTAGTGCCACCTCTTCAGGGCATCCAAATGCCAATAAGATTCGAGAGGCAGTTGCTGATTTTGAAGAACATGCTGATTTAGCTGAGATATAAATATCGTATTCTTCAAGTGCATGAACCAATGTTTCTCCTTTAATATATGGAATTGCAATATTAATAATGTATGGAGACTGTTTTTCAAAACAACTATTTAAGACTAAACCATCAATTTTCAACAATTCTTGAATTAAATAGTCTGATAAATCTTTTGTTTTTTTATAATTTTCTCTTAATGGTTCAATGACAAGTCTAATTGCTTTAGCTAAAGCAACTGCACCTGCAACATTGACTGTGCCTGAGCGAATACCATACATTTGATGTCCACCCGTTATTTCTGGTAGAATGCGTAAGTATTGATTCATAATCAAGGCTCCACTACCTTTAATCCCGTGAATCTTATGGGCAGACATTGAAAGCAAATCGACATTCATTCGATCGATATCTACTTCAATTTTCCCCACACTTTGGACAGCATCGACATGAAATTTTACTTTTGGGTATTTTTTAATGAGTTGTCCAATTTCATATATTGGGAATATACGCCCCATTTCATTATTTACATGCATGACCGATATTAGAATCGTATCTTCACAGATTGCATGTTTAATCGCCTCAACAATTTGTTTATTACTTCCTTTGACATCAATAAATGTCACTCTAAATCCATCTTTTTCAAGTTCTAACAATGTCTCATGTATCGAATCATGCTCAACACTTGTCGTAATGATATGGCGACCACGATTTTGATACGCACGGCATACCCCTCGGATTGCTAAGTTATTGCTCTCTGTTGCTCCAGATGTAAAGATGACCTTATGTTGTTTAGCATTTAAGAGTGATAATACTTGCTTTTCTGATTGGATAAGTAGTTGTTCCGCTCGTGCTCCAAATGCATGTAATGAATTGGGGTTCCCCCAAAAATTTTGGTTTACTTTAACAAATGTATCTAAAACTTCAGGAGCTACAGGCGTTGTTGCGCTGTTATCTAAATAAATCACATTTATTCTCCTTCCAACGTAAACTTTTTAGACCCATTATGACTATAGTAGTCTCACTATTTGCTCTTCTTGTTTAAGATATCCTATCTAGATTCATCCATTTTATCAAAACTTCGCCATCGTTTCGACATTATACCATATAAAATCACGAATCACAAATATTGTATATTAACAAGTTCATCATATAGAAACCGGTCATTTATGATTTACTTATACTATAAAGTATGTTCAATTACTAATAAGTGTTAAGCAATATTCTCATCGTTACTCTATTTTCAACATTTTAATTCACTTGCATACTAAATCTTTTAAATAAAAAAAGAAAACTGCCTAAATGTGAGGGTCGGTCCCCCTCTTTCATTTAAACAGCTCCAATAAAATCTTATAATAAGTAACAATCTAATGATTGTTTAAACTGATCTAATGTTAAATCAAAATGACTACCTTCAATTGCTTTTAAAATCTTTTTCATCTTATCGACTACCATGCTATAGTTTCCTTGACGGAATTGATCTTCAGCTATAGTTAAATCAACAACATACATCCCTTCACGGGCAATGTAACGATGTCCGTAAACAATTAATTGTTCAGCCAACCTTAGTTGTTGGATTTCTTTATCGACTACATTAATAATATTATGAATCACTTGTTGTGCATGCGCAAGTTGTTCATCAATATCCGCAATATTAATTGGAACTTTATCAATCTCGTCAAACAACGATTTAATCGCTAAATTACCTTCACTAATTAGTTGCTTAATCATCATATCTTCAATGGGATAAGACATTAAATTATGTCGAGCTTTCAAATCATTGAAGCGTTGTAGCACTAATAGTGCAACCTGACGACATTCTTTTTCACCTTCGTAAAGGCGTTCAATATCTGATTCAAATAAGATTAATTGTTGTTCGATCTCTTTGATTTGATTATTTAATTGTTCTAATTCATAATTCATCTCTGAATTTGGTGTTTTATTTTCTTCAAAACGTGTCACAAAGAAATTCATTTCGTTGGAAACAATTTGAATCTCATTCAGTAAGAATCTGAAATTATTTTCTTCTTCTTCAGTTAATGTATAATTACTTTTAATATTTTCATAACGTTGATTTAAATGCAGTGAACTCATACTTAATTTTTGAATCACTTCTTTTGTACTTACCATACCTTTTTGAAGACCTGATTTAATTTCAAACTCATTTTTCATATATGAGAGCATTTGCTTGGCATTTGCTTCCATCTCAACTAATACCGATTCCAGCTTAGCAAATTCAAACTTTTTAACAAGATGCTCAATATCTGCTAACTGTGATCGATATTCTCCAATGACCGTCTCTATTTGTAGGTGATCTAAGTACACCCCACTCCCACTTAAATTCTTACAACTTTTTATCACATCATCTAAAAGTGGTTTAATATTTTTTTCAATGGTTTCAAAATACATCGGAACACGTTCAAATACAATATTAAGTTTTTCCATATCCGTTTTAATCGTTAAAATCGTTTCATCAGCTAAATCATAGTTACACTCTTCCATGTATTCATTAAACTTTAAAAACAGACGCTCTATATCTTGAAATAAATCAATAATTTCTGTATGTAGATTTGTATAATTTGTTTTTTCAACATCATATTGTGTTTTTAATTGCTCGAATTGTTCTTTCAACCCGACAACATTTGAACGGCTACGCTCCTCAGAACGTTTCAATGATTTTATCTCATCAAGTAGTGATTCAACTTCCTTATTTAGCCCAACTAACACCCCATGTGTTTCTTCTAATATCTCATCTACTTCCAAGAATTGACGTTTTTCAACTAATTCTTCTGCGTAAATAATTTGTTCTGTCACACTGATAAACTGTGTTTCTAATGCCCCCCAGCGATGTTCCCATTGTTGTACAAGTTTTACAATTCGTTCACTTTTTTTAGTACTACGTAATTTAGCAAGTTCAAAAGGCACTGTTTTATTAGATATTTCATGTTTAAAATAATCTAATTCGTCAATTTTGGTAAAGTACTGCTTCTTTTTAGAAACAATGATGATTGAGTATAGTAAAATTGCAAATAAAATACCAACGATTACGAAAAGTAATAGTAACTTATAATCACCCATAATTTCCTCCCACTTCGATTTTTCTATCGAACTACTTTTTTTAATAATATCATAATTTGATAAAAATTCCTATTATTTCTATGTAATTTTGTTATAATGTGAAATAAACGAAATGAATATAAAAAGGAGATGAAAATACGATGTTTAATCAAGCCTCATATAGTGGAACATTAGAAGAAAATTACGAACTTGTCTTACAACAATTATCGGCCTTAGTTACGGGGGAACATAACTTAATTGCAAATATGGCCAATGCCTCTGCTCTACTTAACCTCTTTTTAGACGATATCAATTGGGTTGGATTTTATTTAGTCGAAAATAATGAATTAGTTTTAGGTCCTTTTCAAGGTTTACCTGCCTGTATTCGCATTCCATTTCATAAAGGCGTTTGTGGTCACGCCGCTTTAACCCGACAATCAACCTGTGTTGATAACGTTCACAATTTCCCAGGACATATCGCCTGTGATGGGGCAACAAACTCAGAAATTGTTCTTCCTATTATTAAGGATGGAAACTTGGTTGGCGTATTAGATATTGATAGTCCTCTACTTTCTCGTTTTTCAGAAACTGATCAATTTTATCTTGAACGATTCGTAGATGTCTTAATCGGTAAGACACGCTCATAAAAGAGAACACTATCTATAAAATTTAAAATTGTCACAACATGGATGTATAACTTGACGAAATATTGTTGACAATACATAGGATTGTTGATATTATACTTGAGTGCGTATCTAAGGCAGCTATTTATCAAACTATAATTAATAGATTATTCCTCTTAGCAGGCATATCACGTAACCTTTTAGGCTGCAAAGGCGAAGATATGGGACTTTAATCTATATTATACTTTGGATAAACCTTCTCCTTTTTGATATGCAATACAAAAACTTTAGAATTTAAAAGGAGGTCATAGCTATGGCTCGTTATACAGGACCAAGCTGGAAAATTTCACGTCGTTTAGGGTACTCAATCTTAGAAAACGGTAAAGAGTTACAAAAACGTCCTTATGCACCAGGACAACACGGACAAAGCCGTAAGAAAATCTCAGAATACGGTTTACAATTACAAGAGAAACAAAAATTACGTCATGCTTACGGAATCACTGAACGTCAATTCCGTCGTATTTATGATAATGCAGGAAAAATGAACGGTAAACATGGTGAGAACTTCTTATACTTATTAGAATCTCGTCTTGATAACTTAGTATACCGTTTAGGATTAGCTAACACACGTCGTCAAGCTCGTCAGTTAGTTAACCACGGTCACATCACTGTTGACGGTAAACGTGTTGATATCCCATCATACACTGTTAAACCAGGTCAAACAATTGGTGTTCGCGAAAAATCAGCTAACTTAACAATCGTTAAAGCAGCTTTAGAAGGAACTATCACTCGTGCAGACTTCGTATCATTCGATGAAAACACAATGACTGGAACTTTCGTTCGTTTACCAGAACGTGGAGAAGTATTCCAAGATATCCACGAAAACTTAATCGTTGAGTACTATAGCCGTTAATCTTTAATGGTTAAAAAAAGACTTCGAATATTTCGAAGTCTTTTTCATGAACTTATTTTCTTACATTTCAACGAATGAATACACAAAAAGGACTCGTTTATCTAGCGAGTCCTTTTTGTGTATTCATCGCACTATCTCCTATTAACTAAGCATAACTTATCCTATCTCAAATATGTTTTAAACTCCCTTCTTCCCCTTACTCAAAATTAAATCTCTAAAATTCTTATTCGAATGACTCTTCATGCCTTTAAGATGACTTATCTCCCTATTGTATAAAATATCTCATATAGTAAATCCTAATTTTTGTAGTACTGAAATTTAACAATAAAACTGAGTAATCACATAAAATATTCGATTTTAATGTGATTAGTCAGTTTACTCTATTCGTTCTGATATCCAAGGAGATGAACATATGTCTACGCAATCATTAGTAGAAAAAAAAATAAAAGCTTATCAAAGTATCTTTCCAGGTCTTATCATATGTATCCTAATTGGTTTATTGGCTAAGTATTTAGGAGACTACGTTCCCACAATCGGCGGTGCTACCTTAGCTATTTTAATTGGAATCTTTCTTGGTAATACGCTTTTCACACAGTCACGTTGGCATGCTGGGGTTCGTTTTTCAGAATCTAATCTCCTTAACTATTCAATTGTCTTATTAGGTGGAACGCTGAGTTATGAAGTGATCCTAGATTTAGGAGTAGCTGGCGTCTCCTTCATTATCATTCAGATGATTCTAACGATTACTTTTGTCATTTATTTAGGTAAAAAATTAGGATTTTCAGAAAATTTCAGCTTACTGATGGCAGCAGGAAATTCTGTTTGTGGATCCTCTGCTATTGGGGCCACCTCACCAGTGATAAAAGCATCGGAGACTGATAAATCCATTACTATTACACTTGTTAACCTAACAGGAACCGTCCTAATGATTATGTTACCGTTCATGACTTCTATCCTCTACCACCACGCTACCCTTCCAACATCTGCTCTTATGGGCGGGACGTTACAGTCCGTTGGACAAGTAATTGGAAGTGCTTCAATGGTTAATGAAAGTGTCAAAGAGATGGCCACTATCTTTAAAATCGTTCGCATTATTTTCTTAGTCTTTGTCATTTTATACTTTACTAAATTAAAAAAAGATGAACAAGCTCACGAAGGTAAAAAATCACGTATCTCCATTCCCTGGTATGTAACAGGATTTTTTATCATGTGCATACTCTTTAGTATCGGACTGATTTCCCCTAAAATCTCAATCGCCTTTAAAGGAATTAGTCAGTACCTTGAAATATTTGCACTAGCAGGCATCGGTATGAGTGTCAAATTCAAAGATTTAATGAGCCAAGGCGTTAAAAGTGGCATCTATTGTCTAAGTATTGCAAGCTCACAGTTAATCTTTGCCATCATCCTCATTTGGATCTTATTCTAACTTGGATGGGTGTTTAGAACTTATTCCCCCTTAAGAAAAATACTCTAGTTTAGCCATAATTCCGCCTCTGTAACACGTTCACCTATAATTAGCTATAAATGTACAAAAATAGAGCCCCTCATCCTAGAGGAGCTCTATTTTGTTTATTATACATGTTTAATTAAGAAGTACTTTTTCTTTCCACGACGGATCACTGTAAATTTACCATCAATGGCATTTTCTTTTGCCACCATAAACTCTAAATCACTCACACGCTCTCCATTAATTGAAATCGAGTTACTGTTAATGAACTCGCGTGATTCACGCTTAGAACTTGCTGCTTTTGCCACCATTAAAGCATCTACTAAATTTAAATCTTCTGTTAATTCAACAGACGGCACATCTTTAAATCCAACTTCAATCTCTTCAGATGATAAATCAGAAATTGCACCACTAAATAAAGCTTCAGTAATTTTTAATGCTTGAATGTATGCTTCTTCACCATGAACAAGTGTCACGACTTCACGTGCTAATACCTTTTGAGCAGAACGTGTATGTGGCGCTTCTTTAAACTCAACTTCAATCGTATCGATTTCGTCTTTCGATAAGAACGTAAAGTATTTTAAGAATTTAACAACATCTTCATCTGATGTGTTGATTAAGAATTGGTATAACTCATACGGTGAAGTTTTTTTACGATCTAGCCAAACCGCTCCACCTGCTGTTTTACCAAACTTTGTTCCATCTGATTTTGTAACAAGTGGCATTGTTAATCCCACTGCTTTTTGCTCATGCCCTAATTGTTTACGAATCAATTCTAATCCCGAAGTAATATTCCCCCATTGATCAGACCCACCAATTTGAAGAACACATTTTTTCGTTTCATATAAATGCTTGAAGTCCATTCCTTGTAAAATCGTGTATGAGAATTCAGTGAATGTCATCCCATGATCTAAACGTGAACACACTGTATCCTTTGCTAAGATGTAATTGATATTAAAATACTTCCCTACGTCGCGTAAGAAATCAATCATGCTAACATTTGACGTCCAGTCATAGTTATTCACTAATTCTGCACCATTCGCATCTTTCTCTGTAAAGGTTAAGAACTGTGACAATTGTCCTTTAATACTTTCTGACCAGTTAATCACAGTGTCCATTGTACTCGCTGGACGTTCTAGTGAACGACCAGATGGGTCTCCAATTAATCCGGTTGCTCCTCCAACTAATGCTAATGGTTTATGCCCAGCCTGTTGGAATCGTCTTAAAATTAAAATCATAAGTAAATGTCCAATATGTAAACTATCTGCAGTCGGATCAAATCCACAGTATAACGTAATATTTCCTTTTTCTAATAATTCATCTAACGCTTCAAAGTCTGTGCAATCATTAATTAATCCACGCCATTGTAAGTCTTTTAAAAATTCGTTTTTCATTTCTTTCACCTCGTTTATTGTAGTTGACCAACCTTTTTAACTCAATACTTCTTTTCCAATTAGTTAACAATCGTTGGAGATAAAATAAGGTTCCATACTATTAAAAATAAGGTTTTACCTTGAATTCATCTCTGTTTATCACAATTTAACGATCACGCTAACACTCATGATTCGTTAAACTAATAAAAAACGCCCCTTCATTATAATAATGAAGGGACGATTGTGATCGTGGTACCACCCAACTTGCTAAATTATAAATTTAGCCGCTTAAGCTTAGTAACGGTAAGAAACCGGTTCATAAGAACATGCTCAAAGATTGTAATTCATCTCATAAACTGCCTTAGCTTTCACCAACCGCTAAGTCTCTTCCACTGCCCATTTATGACCTACTTGATTCTTTTCATCGCATTTATTTATATTATGTATGCATTATAACAAAGGTGATACTTGACTGTCAACCAACTTATTTAGTTGTTGAACGCCAAACGAATGAATGAGGTAATGTAATTTGAGTTTCTGAAACCTCTTCTTCTTTCATAAGCTTTGTTAATAATCGCATAGCAACCGCCCCAATATCGTAAGTCGGAATATTTACCGTGCTTAATTGTGGACGTGACATAATCGCATATTTTGTGTTTTGGAATCCAATAATTTCTAAATCATTTGGAACACTAATTCCATGTTCAATCGCTGCATTCATAAACATAACTGCAATTGAGTCACGAACAGCAAGAGCTGCTTGTGGCGCTTTATTGTTTTGGAAGAATTCAGTAAATCCTTCTAATGAATTTTCAAATTTATTGTAGAGACCTAAGATACGAGGCTCTAGTCCAGCTTCATTTAACGCACGACGATATCCTTGTTCTTTTAAGTCATTCATTGCATAGTATGAGCTTGATGTAATGAATGCAATATCAGTATTTCCATTTTCAATTAATTTTTTAGTCGCTTCATATGCCGCTACTTCATAATTAATTAAAACAGCTGGAACACGTCCTTCTAAATCTTTAGTTGATAATAAAACAGTTGGCACAACATTAGTTGATAAACGATCAATTTCTTCTTCACTCAATTGATCGACCATCATTAAGACACCATCAACTTGAGAAGCAATCATATTTTGCCAAACATTTGTAGCAATATCAAATTCATTATGTGTGACATTTAAAAACACAGAATAACGATATTTATCTGCTATATCTGCAACCCCATCAATCATTTCTGAGACAGATGCACGTGAACATGTTGGAACAATTAATCCAACATTCGTTGAACGACGACTTGCCAATCCACGGGCAATCGCATTAGGACGGTATCCTAATTCATTAATAGCTGCTAAAACACGTTCGCGTGTTTTTGGTTTAACTTTTTCTGGATTATTTAAAACGCGTGAAACGGTTGCCAATGAAACATCGGCAACACGCGCCACATCATAAATTGTTACTTTTGACATAATCTCACTCCTCACTTAAATGTGGTTCTATTTATTATTCTAGCTTACATGTTTCCACTATGCAAGCGTTATCACGAGCGTACTTAGCGATACTCTTAGTATTCTATCGAAAATGAAAATAATTTTCAACAATATTTCTGAAAATTTTTCATTTTTTAATGAAATTTGTACTATATTTGTCAAATCATCATTTAATTTATTATAGACCAACTAATGAAAGCCTATTCTATTCAAACACAGTTTTATAAAAATGATCAAACTCTTCTAAACTCATTTGTTGACTCGCATCCGATAGTGCAACTGATGGATTTGGATGAACCTCTGCCATTATTCCATCAGCTCCCACTGCAAGTGCTGCTTTGGCAATAGGAATTAAAATATCTTTGCGTCCTGTTGAATGAGTAATATCTACAAAAACAGGTAAATGCGTTTCTTGCTTTAAGATAGGAACAGCAGAAATATCTAAAGTATTACGCGTTGCCTTTTCATAAGTTCTAATTCCACGCTCGCATAAAATAATATTTGGATTCCCATGAACTGTTAAATATTCAGCTGCATTCATAAACTCTTCAATGGTTGCTGACAATCCACGTTTTAATAACACTGGTTTATTAATCTTCCCTACTGCTTTAAGTAATGAAAAGTTTTGCATATTTCGAGCTCCGATTTGAACAATATCCAAATAAGGAAGAGCCTCTTCTAAATCTTTTGCATCCATGATTTCACTCACAACAGCCAAGTTATATGTTGAAGCGACTTCATGCATCATCTTTAAACCGTCAATCCCTAATCCTTGGAAATCATAAGGAGATGTTCTTGGTTTAAATGCACCACCTCGAATATATTTTATCCCTTTTTCATGTAAATTTTTCGCAACAGCTTCCAATTGCTCTTTTGATTCAATGCTACAAGGACCAAAAATTAAAGTTGCATCACCTTGGCCGATTATATCACCATTAACAGGAATTACCGTATTCTCGACTTGTCTTTTTCGGGTTACAAGCATCCCCTGATTACTATTCTCTTCTTGTAATTTAACACTTAATTTGAAGATTTCTTTGAATAAATGACACATCATTTCATCTGTCATCGGTCCAAAATTTTGTTTTCTAAGATCTGCTAGTATTTCATGTTCACGAATCGGATCATATTTTTTTAAGCCTTGTTTATCTTTTTCACGCCCAACCATTTCAACAATTTCAGTGCGCTTGTTTAATAACTTTAAAATATCTAAATTTATATCATCCAATTGATTTCGTAATTGTTTTATTTGATCATTTGACATGTGTTGTTTCACCTCATAAATTATATCTTACTCTATTATATCGAAATTTAGAGAAATTGAAAACTTTTCATTGTATTTATAATGAAAATATTTAAATTATTTACATTTTTCTTTGTTTTTACATATTTTTTCCATATATAAACCTAATTTATGGATTATTAACTTACCTTTTAAGAAAAAGAAATGTAATCATTTTTTCAATATACATTTATTATTCCAGATAAAAAAGATTTCAATTCTCTCTTTTAACATTATTTCTTTTCTATTGGGTCTTCTCCCCCTAGCATTCAATCTACTAACTATAAGAGAATTTTTTTACATCACATGCTTAATTATTAACTTAAACAAAAGAACTCCATTGCCTTTTATTCTGATGAGTAGAATGACAAATTTCAGTGTGACTCTCTTACTAAGCTTTAACGCCGTCACTTTCAGATAATCCGCTACACACTGTTTAAATTTTAGGCATTCCCTACACCTCTAAAAGTCTAATACATACAACAAAAAAAGAAAAAAGAAACAAGAATATATCTCGTTCCTTTTCCATTTGCTATTTATCTAATTTACTAGCCACGTAAATGAGCATTATGTTTCATTGTTAAGGCATTTAATACTTTTTGATGAACAGGTTGTAGCTCCTCATCTGTTAATGTATTTTCTGGGTTTAAGTAGAATAAAGAAATGGCAACTGATTTTTTACCTTCTTCTACTCCTTTCCCTTCATAAATATCAAATACTTCAACCGATTGTAATAAGCGATTTGCTGCTTGTTCAATCGTCTCTTTTAAATCTCCAGCTAAAACATCACAATCAACAACAAGTGCGACGTCACGTGTCATTCCTGGGAATTTAGAAATCATTTCATATGGTTTTTTATTTGTATCTAATGCCACTAAATCATCAAATGATAATTCAAACACATAGGTTTCATTTAAATCTAACTCACGTTGCATTTCTGGATGAACTTGCCCTACAACCCCAATGGCATGGTTATTAACAAGAACAACAGCACTACGTCCTGGGTGTAAGTTTGTACAAAGTTCTTGTGCAATTGGCTTGAAAGTTACATTGACATAACCTAATTGTGCTAATAATGTTTCTACATACCCTTTAGCAACATAAAAATCAACTGCACAAGTTTTAGATTGCCACTTGTTATAAGTAATTGATCCCGTTACGGCTCCAGCAATTTTAGTTTCTTCAACATAGTTTTCACCTGTCATGCCATATACTTTACCAATTTCATAAATAGAAACATTTGAGATCGTACGTGCATTATTGTAACGAACAACTTCTAATAATTGTGGGATTAATGTTTGGCGTAAGTAAGCACGCTCTTCACTCATAGGCATCGCTAACTTTACAACTTCAGCCTCTTTTCCTACTTGTGTTTTGAATTGATTGCATTTAGCTTCGCTTGTTAATGAATACGTGATAACTTGCGTTAAGCCACATCCTTTTAATGTTGTATGTGCCATATTTCTAACACGTTGTGATCCTGAATAACCACCTTTAGAATTCGTAGACGGTAAGGTTGTTGGAATATTATCATATCCATAAATACGACCTGCTTCTTCAATTAAATCTTCTACGATTGTTATATCTAAACGACGTGTTGGGACTTTAAC
>JBOFCV010000036.1:0-42024 GCA_051646305.1 Turicibacter sp. | reverse complement strand
TAAAATAAAAATCAGTTTTTTTGCAATCATGGAAATGTCGCTGTAAACGGATGAATGAAGTTTATAAGTGATTATTTAATAAAAAGTAATAACTTTTAAGTGGAATTGGAGATAGTAGGTGAAAAAATAGAGAAAGTAATTATATAAGGCTTCATATGTTCTTTAGATTTTCTAAACGATTACTGCGTCTTTAGGATATCTTGATATCAGGGGATTTAAGCTTTATAGGTTGCTCAACCCTATCTAGTTTAATTATCGGCTCGTAGTTAGATGATACGAGAAAAACAAAGTAAACATTTTCTAACAAAAAAGAGTCATATTTGGAATAGATTTTGTATAGTTTTTGGTATAATGTATAAATATAGAGAAGTATCAAGAGGAAGAGGTAGACTTGAGATGAAGTATTTGAAACAAATAAGTTTGATTTTAGTAATTTGGGTGATGGGGGAGTACTTAAGTCAGTGGTTATCGCCTTATGTTTTTATTCCAGGGAATATAATGGGCATGTTGCTACTGCTTATTAGTTTATTAACAGGCGTTGTTAAAGAAAACCATATTTTAGAGGTGGGACAATTTTTATTAGATCACATGGCATTTTTTTTCATTCCGCTAGCTGTCAATTTATTAGGGCAATCCATAAATATTGAATGGGGATTATTATTATTGATTACATTTATTGTAACGCCAATCGTCATGATTCTGACAACATTTGTGACAGATAAACTAATGAATTTAAAGGAGCGTGATTAAATGTATAATGTATTAAACACCCCAATCCTTGGGGTCGTGATGACAATTATTGCATTTGATATGGGGCTACTAATAGCAAAGAAAACAAAAATCAGTTTTTTACATCCATTATTAATTGCAGTTGCATTTATTATTTCACTATTGCTACTGTTTAACATATCATTAGAGCAATATCAATTGGGCGGACAAGTGATCACCTACTTTTTATCACCGCTAACCATTATTTTAGCTCTCCCGCTCTATCGTCAAATTCATCATATAAAGAAAAATTTTATTCCAATTATGATAGGTATTACAGTTGGGTTAGTTGTAGGGACGATCTTAACCATTTTATTAGGGCATGCGTTTAAGATGAATGAATCATTAATTCTTTCAATTGTGCCTAAATCTATTACGACGCCCATGGCACTTTCATTGACTGAAATGATTGGTGGGAATCAATCAGTGACCACTATCTTTGTTGTGTTAACAGGAATTTTTGGTGCTATTATCTCACCTATTGTATATAAATATTATCCAACTTCAAATGCAGTTGCAAAAGGGGTTGGGATTGGTGCAGCAGCACATGCAGTCGGGACATCGAAAGCAATGGAGATGGGAGAAACTGAAGGAGCAACAAGCAGTGCTTCAATCGGATTAACAGGAATACTTGCAATTTTTCTTGTTCCAGTGATTTTGGAACTACTAATAGGCTTTTAAGCAATTTCATCATCTCACCATAAAAAAATCGTATGGCCGACTCTTAACTAGAGAAAGCGATACGATTTTTTTATGGTGAGACGGGATTTTTTAATCAAACGAACGTGATTTTTTTCACATTTATTCAATATTCGACAGAAAAATAATCATAAAATTGGTAAAATAGGACTATTAATTAATAGACATTAGGTTTGAGGTGTGAAGATGAAAGTCATTAAAATATGTGTGGGAAGTTCATGTCATTTAAAAGGTTCTTACGAGGTGATTCATCGCTTTCAAGAGTTGTTAAAAGAGTATCAATTGGAAGAAGAAATTGAATTGCGTGCAGCATTTTGTTTAGGACAATGTACAAAAGCTGTATCAGTAATGCTTCCAAGTGGTGAGGTTATTGCTGTTTCACCAGACGAGGTAAAACAAGTATTACAAGATCGCATCATGAAAGATGAGTAGGGGGATACGGTAAATGGGGGTTATAAATTTTACTAAGGCTAACTGTAAAAATTGTTATGCGTGTGTACGTGCTTGTCCCGTTCAAGCGATTAAAATAAAAAAAGAACAAGCCATTATTATGGATGATCGATGTATTGCGTGTGGACTGTGTTTAAAAGCATGTCCTAAGAATTTAAAGGAAATTGAAAGTGAGTTACCCGTTGTTAAAGGGTTTGTAAAACAACAGAAAAAGATTGCGGTTTCGTTAGCTCCAACATATATAAGCCTATTTGATGGACAAGGTCATAAAGTGTGCGCCGCGCTAAAACAACTTGGAATCACATTTGTTGAAGAAACCGTTATCGGAGCGGAGCTCGTTACCCAACAGTATGAAATGTATCAACATCAAATGATTGATACGTGCTATATCACAAGCTGTTGTCCAACGGTTAATTTATTGATTCAAAAGCACTATCCGGAAATGTTGCCATATTTATTGCCAGTTATTTCTCCAATGGGAGCCCATGCTCGTTTGTTAAAGCAAAAATATGGAGAAGAGACACAAGTTGTATTTATTGGACCGTGCTTATCCAAGAAATTAGAGGGGCAAGAAGAAAAAACGGTTAATGCTGTGTTAACGTTTGAGGATTTAAAAGGTTGGTTTAATGAAGCGGGGATTATATTAAATGAGCTGGATGAGGTTGCACTAGATGCAATTAAACCGTCACAGAGAACGTATCCGATTGTAAGAGGAATTTCAATGGCGTTTGATAAGAAATCTGATCGTGTTGATATCATATCGGTGGATGGGATTGATGAGTGTAAAGAGGCGATTGAAGGAATTAATGCGGGGCATTTTAATAACGCCTTTTTTGAAATGAATGCATGCCGTCATGGCTGCATTGGGGGACCAGCTATTGGTTGTGAAGAAACATCTGTTTTTGAACGGCGTGTCAAAATTAAGAAACATGCAGAGGCTTTAGCAAATAGTGAGGATGTAGAAGCAACTAAAGGAATTAAAATCCCATGTTATAAGCATTTCCAACCGTTGTATGCCAAAATTGATATGCCAACGGACAGTGAAATTGAAACTATTTTAAATAATATTGGAAAATATTCATCTATGGATGAATTGAATTGTGGAACGTGTGGTTATCCAACTTGTCGTGACAAGGCCATTGCTGTTTATAATGGGATTGCTGAGCCCACCATGTGTTTACCCTTTATGAAACAAAAAGCTGAAACTTACTCCCATGTCATTTTTGATGTGACACCAAGTGTCATCATGGTCTTAAATAAGCAATTAGAGATTATTGATTTTAATCCAGCAGCTGAACGATTCTTTGAAATTAAACGCGATAAAGCCATTGATTTACCAGTATCTGTCTTTCTAGATGCTGATCCATTCGATGTTGTCTTAACAAGTAAAAAAAATAGTTTAGGTCAACGAATTGGATTGAATGAAAATCAAACGACATTGATTCAAAGTATTATTTGGATTGATGACCAAGAAGTCATGCTATGTATCTTAAATGACATTACAAATGAGTTGCGTCATGAACAAAAGATGCAACATTTAAAAATAAATGCGATCAATATGGCCCAAGAAGTTATTAATAAACAAATGATTGTTGCACAAGAAATTGCGAGTTTACTTGGAGAGACAACAGCTGAAACGAAGGTCACTTTAACGAGATTAAAACAATTAATTCAAGAAGATGAGGTAGATGTAAAATGAAATACTTTGTCGATATAGCGAGTGGGAGTTTAAATAAGTCTGGAGAAGAATTGTGTGGAGATAAAGTTGATTTCTTTAGAGAAAAAAATAATGTTATTGTGGTTTTATCAGATGGATTAGGTAGCGGGGTTAAGGCAAATATTTTAGCTACACTAACGTCAAAAATTGCGATTACCATGCTAAAAGAAGGGTTATCCATCGATGAGGTAGTCGATACGATTATTCATACCCTCCCCATGTGTCAAGTCAGACAACTGGCCTATTCAACTTTTACTATTGTTAAAGTTGATGATTCAGATTGCGTCTACGCGGTTGAATTTGATAATCCCAGTTTATTTTTCTTAAGAGATGGGAAAATTTCATCTATTCAAAGTAATGAACGTGTTGTGAATGGACGCAAAATAAAAGAAAGTATTTTTAAGTTGGAAGAAGGAGACACTCTTGTTTTTACTTCAGATGGGGTGATTCATGCAGGTGTTGGGACTGTGCTTAATTTGGGATGGAGTTGGCCTGAGGTTGCTAAATTTTTAGAATCAGTGGTAGATGGTGAGCAAAGTGCAAGAGATATTTGTCAGTTGCTACTTCAAGTGTGTTCAGATTTATATGTAGGTAAACCTGGAGACGATACGACGGTGGTTTGTATGAAGGTCATAAAGCCAAAAGTTGTGACTCTTTTTGCGGGTCCACCACAAGAATCAGATCGGGATAGTGAAGTGATTAAAGAATTGATGAAAAGTCCTGGTAAAAAAATAGTTTGTGGGGGAACGGCTGCAAATATTGTGTCGCGAGAAATTGGCCGAGAAATAGAGACGAGTTTTGATTTTTATGATCCGTCAGTCCCCCCCATTGCCTACATTAAAGGAATTGATTTAGTAACAGAAGGGGTTTTAACGATTAAAGGGGCAGTTGAGATTTTAAAAGAAGTCAGATTACTTAGCCATATGGAGTTGTTACAACAAAAACATGGCGCTGCTTTGCTTGCTAAATTATTATTTGAGCAAAGTACACATGTTAATTTATTAATTGGAAAAGCAATTAATCCTGCTCACCAAAATCCCGATTTTCCAAAGGAGTTGAGTATTAAATTACGTGTGTTGGAAGAATTACAAGAGGAGTTAAACTTAATAGGAAAAATTGTTGAAATCTCTTATTATTGATTGATAATAAAAAAATAGATACTTAACAATAAAACAGGGGACCGACATCTTTGTAGAAGTCGATCCCCTGTTTTATTGTTTGATTTTAATCGTGAAAAATTGAAGAGTTAGTGTACCGTTAATCAAAGTTTGAAAAGGGACAAATGCGTGAAAGTTTTTCAATTACTTGATTAGCTTCAAAAACTCTTCTTCGTTTAAAAACTCGATTTCTTGGCCTTTGAATGCAAATTCAATGGCCTTTTTTAATTTGGTACTCATTTGGTGTGCTTGTAATAAATGGATATCTTTTGATGCAGTAATTAAAATATTCGTTTTTTTGGTAACAGAACTCCCAACCGTTGCACCTAGTCTTCCCATAAGTGCCGTTGCTTGTCCACGCGTCATCGTACTCAATCCGCCTGTAAAAACAACCGTTTTATGTTTGAAATAATCACAGTTTAGCGGTCTTGAAAGTAGGGGCTGATCCTCATTAGAATCTATCCGTTTTGATGTTTTATTTTTTCCAAGCGTAGATGATGATCGGTAACCGCCAGGAAAGACTTTTCCGACTTTAATCCCAGTAAAATGAGTCAACTCATCAAGACTTTCAGACTGTAATTCTTCTGAAATCTTTAATAAAATATTAGCACAGGCAAAAGCATCAGCACCCGCATGGTGATGATTAAAAGCAAGTCCTAAATGATGATTTACCGTATTAAGTTTGGCATTATCAAGATAATTAAAGTAATTGCGTGACATAATCATCGTACAAAGATAATCAAATGTTGGATAAGGGATTTTATATAAATCAAGTGTAGCGCGAAGAACGCTTAAATCAAAGGAAGCATTATGCGCAATAATGAGTTGATTTTCAAAATACGGACGTAATTGTGGCCACAGTTGATCAAATTCTAACTCTTCTAACACATCGTGAGGACGAATATTATGGATCATGATATTCATAGGAGTAAAGCGCATTTCATACGGTCTAATTAACCAATATCTTTCTTCTACGACTTGGTTGTTTTTAACAACCGTTATTCCAAGTGAACAAGGACTATGACGTTTTTCATTTGCAGTTTCAAAATCAATGGCGATAAAATCCATCATGTTCACCTCAGCTCTTTAAATTATATTCTGTTTATTATTATATAACAAAATATTAATCTAGAGAAAGAAAATATCGTGTATAGGAAGTGGAATCCATCAGAATAAAGTCGAAGCGTGCCTCATATACATATACTATTGGCATTAAATAGTAGGGGGGATTGGGGTGCAAGATAAGACGCAACGTTTAGAGATTGATTATTTGGGTCAAAAGGAAATAGAATTTTCGAAAATAGAACATAAAGTGGGAAGTTTTTATCGTCTAAATATAGAGCCTTCTATGAAGAAATATATCAATCATCATATCTTACTTGTTGATGTATCAAATCACATGTTACCTCATTTCAATGAGCTTTATGAAAAACTAATCAAAACACTAGAAGCTTTAAAATATGGAAAAAGAAATTACGTTTCAGTTATTTTGTTTTCGTCGCATTCCGAGTGTTTTCGCATCGTTCATACGGTAAAATGTGATACGTTATCCTATCAAATGGCACAAGTATACAGCACCATTAAACAAAATATGTATTCCCGCTCGTCAATGATTTTATCAGAAGCATTTGCGATGGGGTTAGAATTAGTAAATAACTTATCTGGTGTTTGCGAAAAACATCAGATTACCATTTTGACAACAGGGGTCTTGAATCCAGTCAAATGGTGTGCACAAGTTGAAGTTGAAAAATGTTTTGAACTTGCAAAACGGTGTCAAAAGCAAGCTGTTTATTTAAATGTCATCCGGTTTGATTATACGTTAGATGGTGATTGGCTAAAAGATTTAGTACAAACTAGTCAAACAAATATAATAAAACAGGTAGATGAAATTAAAGATTATACGGCTATGGTTATTCAAATGATAAAGTTAATGGATGGATATATCCCTGTGTACGTCTCTATTTTAAATGAAGATTATTTCATCGTAGATGAACATCGTCGAGTGAACCAACCGATGGTAATAAATAGAATGAAGAAAAGCGGAAGTCATTTGATTGTCACCTTTGATGGGGCATTACAAGTAGTAGAGAATCATGTGATGAAACAAGAGAAAACAGGTACCCTAGATGAAGCAAGTGAAGACTTTACGTATAGTCAAGCTATCCATCATCTACGCACTGGTGACACAGAAAGTGCTCAACTAGCGATTGCAAAAACACAGGATGTCTATGCGCATGCAACTGTTTTAAATACCTATTCAAGTGATGAACGGCTGGTTGCGATCGACTATCTATCACAACTCTTTTTACATAAAAAGAAAAGATTCAAATGGGGGAAATCTCTTATTGCAGCCCCCATGGATGAAGAAGAACCGCTTTGTCTATTAGAAGTTCTTAAAATGATACAAGAAGATGAGGAATCAAAGTTATTATGGGATTATTCGCTAGATTATCACGCCATTGGCATGAAAAATAATATGATTGAAGATCATCTTAAATTTTTACGTCCTACATTTGGTTATGGTGAGGTTCTAGAACTTATGGTTGGTCAAAGAAAATTAAATGTTGGGATGCGTGTCAAAGTTAAGGGGGAAGTTGAAAATCAGGTGAATGGATTAAAAATAGATGCAGCGATTAAACGAGAATATACCCTAATTGTAGACGGAACCCTCAATATTTTAGAAATTGGGTGCCAATTATCAAAAACATTAAGATCACGTTTCCGAAAAGAAAAAATAATTAAGAAAATAATCAAGCATGGAAAACAAACTGTTTATATAATAGCGCTTCATAAATTGCGTGTGACGAATAAACGGATGGTAACCGCCTTGACTCAAAAAGAGATTGTTGAAAAATTATATGAAACTGAGCAACTAGGATGTGAAGTGTGGGCCATAAAAAAACAATTAAATGAGGCGGTAACAAAATTTGGATTGTCTAGTGTTGAAACAGGGGAATCAAGTGGCGAGGTTGTGGAAGTACGTAAAGCTTATCGTGTGAATCCCTACGGTATTTACTCACCTTTAGGTATTGAAAAACAAGAGAACGATCCGCATAACATCTATCAAGGAACTATAATAGAGTGGAAAATTGGGAAATTTCCAAAGAAGAAGAAACAGGAAGAAGCAATGCATACGTACAAACAAAAGACAAATGAGAGAGAGGATGTGTATTTAAATCGATTAAATGAAGCGTTTAAGACATTAACCAAACGCCGTCAGCATTTACTTGATGAAGTTAATCTCGTTCGAATAAGTTCGGGTATCATGGGGATATCAGTTTTCATCTTTGACGAGATAAAAGAAAAGAAAAAGATGGAGCATGATCCTATTTTGAATAGAAATGCAGTCGTGGATGAAAAGATGGTTGAATCACAAAAGAATATAGATGGGATCACGATTCGGCAATTACAATATTTGTTACGATTGCATGGAGAGTCGGGTAGCATTTGTTAAGAGAGGGATATAAAAAATAGGGGGAATTAGAATGAAGTTTAACAAAAAAACAGTGATTTGGAGTCTTGTAGCTCTTATCATTGTTTCTGGTGTTGGATTTTTAGGGTACAAGGCATATGAATATCATGAAGCAAAAACATTGGTTGAGGTCTATTCAAAAAAATCATTTCCAAATATTTATGTGAATGGCGTTGATGTATCAATGAAATCACGCTCGGAAGTTCAAGCTGTGATTGAAGGTGAAATTGAGTCATTTGAAAATCGGAAGATTGTTATTTCAATTGATGACAAGGAGTATACGTATACACTAAAGGATTTTGGCCCTACATTTAATGCATCAGGTTATGAACTGGCTAAAGAAATTGTGGCTATTGGTCATGATTTAAGTATTTTAGAACAAGCAAGTTCCATTCGCGAACCGATTCGATATGACTTTGATATTACATATGAGTATACTACCTCACTCGTAGATGAAATGACTCAAACGTTAGAGCGAGAAGCTTATATTGAAAAAGTGGAGCCTAAGTTTTCAATGGTTTCATACGGAGAGTTTTCGGTGGAGGAAGGTGCAGATGGGTATTCACTTAATGGGGAGTGGCTATCTAATGAACTACAAGATAAATTAAATGTAAAAAGTAAAGATGGAATAAACATTGTGGTTGAGCGTGTTGTTGTTCCACGTGAAGAGGATGCAAGTTTGCTTAAAAGTGTTAATTCATTAATTTCAACGTATTCTTCACATTATGATCCAAATATAGCACGTGCCATTAATGTAGAATTAGCGGCAAAGAAAATTGATAAGGTACTGCTGATGCCAGGAGATGAATTTTCTTATGCAGCGCAAGTTGAACCGGTTGATTTTGAGCATGGATACGTCGATGCTACAATTTTTTCTAATGGTAAGGCTGTTCCAGGTGTTGGGGGAGGGATTTGTCAAATTTCATCTACCCTTTATAATACGCAACTTGAAGCAGGAATTTTAGCAACAGAGCGACGAAATCATAGTTTACCGGTTGGGTATGTTCCATTAGGACAAGATGCGACCTATGCTGAAAATTATATTGATTATCGATTTGTTAATACATTAGACTATCCCATCTATATTAATGTTTTGGTTGGAAGTGGGAATTTAACGATTGAATTTTGGTCGAATGAAGATGCCCTAAAAGGCATCACGTATAAACCAAAAACAATTGCGTCAGCTGATCGATTAAGAGGCGATACAACGTTATATGGGTATGATAGCGAAGGAAATGTGGTTTATGAAAAATTCTTGCATACAAGTAAATATAAACCGTATCAATAAGCAACTAAGTCTTTAGTTTAGATAAAATATGAAAAATCCACTCACCTCCTAGTTTTGAAAGGAAATGAGTGGATTTTTTTTATTTTAATTTAGTTAAATTCATGATATACCCTTCATCAGGATCAATATAAATTGTTTTTTGATGTTCGTAAGTCACGAAGCCAAGATGAGCAGCGGGAATTTTTTTAACTTGTCTTACTCGAGTATAGTCCACTGGGACACTTGATGATTGACGGCCTTTTGAGTAATAAGACGCGAGTTGTGCCGCACATCGAATCGTTGCTTCACTTAGCTCTAAATCCTCACTTCGGACAAGGACATGAGAACCTGGCATATCTTTTGCATGGAACCACCATTCATTACGTCGAGCAAATTTATGAGTTAAATAATCATTTTGAAGGTTATTTTTACCAATGAAAATCTCAACCTGGTCAGGTGATAAATATTTCTCAATATTGGGTTTACCGTTACTTTTGCGTTTTTTAGATTGACGTTTACGAAGATAGCCCGTTGATTCAAGTTCTTCCTTCATTTCGGTTGCATCTTTAAAATTCGCTGTTTCCATTTGAATTAAGAGTGTTTCAAAATAAGCGATTTCACGTTCGGTAATTTCCATTTGTTCTAAGATATATTTAACTGCATTTTTTGCCTTATTGTAGCGTTGGAAATATTTTTGAGCATTATCAGATGGCGATAAATTAGGCTCTAGTGAAATAGTTAAATCCTCTAAATTTTCAGAATAGAAGTTTTGTGCCACAACAAATTTTTGACCGCGCGTGATTTTATGAAGATTGGCAAAAATCAACTCGCCTTTAATTTTGTATTCATCTGCTTTTTCAGAGTTGTCTAAATCTTCTTCAAGTTTTAGCATTTTCTTAACATTTTTATCATATTCTTGGCGGATAAAGCGTTCGATATCTTGAAATTGTTGCTTAATACGATCGCGTTCATCTTTCCCAAAATAATAACGATCAAACATTTGACTCAATGTTTTTAAAGGCAATAATTCACCTTCAATGTGGTGAAGAGGAATCATATAAAAGAATTCTTTTGCACCTAATATAACATGTGGATTAGGTTTCGTTTTAATTTCATCCATCACGTTTTTAACTGAGTTGTACAGATCCTTAAGTGAATCAGAATCAGAGCGGTAAACTATTTCTTTGGCGATCAACGGAGAAAATCCTTTGAATGCTTGAACGAGTTGTTTATCATATCGCATGTCATCACAGATCAATTCGTTAAAACGTTCAAATGTCACTAAACTCGCATCTTCTTTGGTTTGAGGAGGCGGGAGAATATAAGAAGCCCCAGGTTGAAGTGATCGATAACGATTGAGTAAGGGAGAGACGTGTTTGATCGTATCTAAAATACGATGCGTCGGATCGGTTAAGACGATGTTGCTATGTTTTCCCATAATCTCGACATAGATAAATTTAATACTTTGATCACCGAGCTCATTAATATGACGGATTGTAAATTTAATGATGCGGTCATCGTTTATTTGTTCCACATTGTAAATGATCCCACCGTCGATATGTTTTCTTAAGAACATACAAAACATTGGGGGTTCGTCTGGGTATTGATAATCTTGATGTGTGAGTTGGATACGGGCATAGGTTGAGTGGGTAGAAATTAATAGTTTTTGGTTTTTTCCTTGCGCCCTAATTTGCATTAAAATTTCATGATTTGAAAGTTGATAAATTTTATTAATACGCCCCCCGACTAATTGTTCTTTTAATTGGGTTGAAACGCAATGGGTCATTAAGCCATCAAAAGACATTATGCTCACCTCTTTTAATATAATTATGTCGTTTTATTAGATTGAATAAGTGCCAGTTTAATAGATTGAACTTTTGCAAGATAAGTCGGTGTTGACTAAAGATTAAATAATGTGACTAGTTGCCTGTTTTTAGCTTATTTTTCGACTCCTATAACTGGATAATTCAATTAAGTCACGATGATGTTAGACTATTTTTTAATTAAATCCTTAGTATAAATTCTTAAGTTTAGATAACAAATCCATTATTTTATTTTGAAAAAAACATATTTTCAAAGAAAGTGTGTACGATTACCTAATGGATATGAGCTATGCTTAATATTTATTCAAAGTATATCATTTTTAAGACAAGATAGACATAAAAACGAGTTAAAAATAGAATAATAATAGTATGACCAGAATAAAAGGATTTTAAAGTTCTATAATGTAAGGGTAGACTCCCAAAATTTTGAAATACAAGTAGTTTTAATAAAAAATGTAGGGAAGTATTTAATTTTATCTGAATTCATGCTATGATATTGAAATGAAAGTTTAAGGAGAAGTGAATGCATGAGATTAGTAGAAAAAGGCGTACTAATTGTCATATCAGGTCCTAGTGGCGTTGGTAAAGGAACTGTGCGCGCATCAATATTTGAACAAGAAAACCATAATTTAGAATATTCTATTTCAATGACAACAAGAACACCACGTACTGGAGAACAAAACGGTGTGGACTATTTCTTCACGTCAAAAGAAGATTTTTTAGATCGTATTGATCAAGGCCAATTGCTAGAATGGGCTGAGTTCGTCGGTAACTATTATGGGACACCATTAGATTATGTGCAACAAAAGCTAGATGAAGGAAAAGATGTTGTGCTTGAAATTGAAGTGCAAGGTGCTCTCCAAGTTAAGAATGTGATGCCAGATGCAAGTTTTATCTTCATTGCTCCTCCTAGTATGGATGAACTACGTAGTCGCATTATGACACGTGGTACAGAAGAAATGGAAGTTATCAATAAACGTATGCAAAAAGCTGAAGCAGAAATTGGTTTAGCCCATGAATATGATTATATCGTGATTAATGATACGGTTGAAAATGCTCGTGATCGCATCATGGCGATTATTCAAGCAGAGCATTCTCGTAGTAATCGTGTTTTAGAATATTATAATAAAAACATTGCGGAGGTCGAATAATTATGTCAATGCGCTATCCATCAATAGATATGTTATTAGATAAAGTGGATTCAAAATACAAAATTGCTTATATTTCAGCTAAACGTGCTCGTCAAATTGTAAATGCAAACGAATCACAACTTGATTTCGTAGATGGGTTACCAACTGCTAAATGTGCAAAACCTGTTGGGATTGCTTTAGAAGAAATTTTATACGATGTTGTTGACTTTGAATTAAAAGAGCAATAATAAATAACGAAAAGCGTGGAAGCCAAAACCTGGTTTCTACGCTTTTTATTTTATGATATAATAAAAAATGATGGCAGTATAATCTTTAATGATAAGCATTAGTAAAGAGAAAATTTTAAAAAAGAGACAAGCATGACGATAAAAAATAGAAATTTTAATGAATAATTTTGATGGGTAATAGATAATGCATTCTTCTGAATTTTCGACAATTAATTGAAAATCGATGATGCAAGTATTGGGTTTAAATGACGTGTGTTAAATAAAAATATATTTTACTTATCTTACGACCAGGTAAGGGGAATATTACTTAAGGAGGTGGTGGTTTAAATGTTAGTGGCAGAAATTGTGGTAGATATAAAAAATAAGGCAGTAGATAAAGTGTTTGACTATCTTATCCCACAAGATTTAGAAGCGATTATTCAGTGTGGAAGTCGAGTCCTCGTCCCTTTTGGACCGCGTGTTATTTCTGGATTTGTACTTAAAATAAAATCAGACAGTGAACATAAAAAGTTGCGAGCCATCCATTCAGTGCTTGACCTTGTCCCTGTTTTAAATGACGAATTACGAGAGCTAGGGGTTGATTTAGCCAAAGAGACCGGAAGTACGATGATTCAATGTTTTGAGGCCATGATACCAAATGCGATGCGTTCAAAATATAAAAAGAAATTAGTATTGTTAAGTTCAACACCTCATCAAGCATTAGCGATGATTTTTGAAAGTGGACCACAGATTGACTTTGATTCAATTGGAATTAATGAGTTAGCAATCATCAAAAAGGCAATTGAATTAAAAGAGGTTGAAGTCATTTATGAAGTTAAAGATAAACTCGGTAAAAAAATGGTTAAATACGTGATGTTAGATGAAAAATTTAATGAACGAATTCAAGACATTAATTTAAATCGTGCCCCCAAGCAACTTAATATCATTGATTTTCTAAAACTACAAATAAATCCAATTGAAAAACAAGTATTATTTCAAGAAACGGGTGGGAATCAAAGTATTTTAAAACCGTTAGTGGATAAAAAGTTAGTTAAAGAGTTTGAATTAGAATCATATCGTGACCCATTTAAAGATATCGAGGTAAAAAAAAGTACGGCTTTTGCATTAAATGAACAACAAACCATTGCTGTTGATCACGTTCTAAGCTCCTATCGTCTACAAGAAGATAAAGTTTTTTTGTTACATGGCATAACAGGGAGTGGAAAAACAGAAGTTTATTTACAAATTATTCAAGAGGTTATTAAAGAAGGAAAGCAAGCCATTATGCTCGTTCCTGAAATTGCGTTAACACCACAAATTGCCTCACGTTTTAAAAGTCGTTTTCAAAATGCTGTTGCTGTTTTACATAGTGGATTATCAATGGGTGAGAAATATGATGAGTGGCGAAAAATACTTAAAGGTGAGGTTAGTATCGTGGTAGGTGCACGATCTGCTATATTTGCTCCATTCAAAGACATTGGCGTTATTATTGTTGATGAAGAACACGAAGGAACTTATAAACAAGAGGAAAGCCCACGTTACCATGCGATTGAAGTAGCAAAACGTCGTGCAAAAAATCATGGGTGTCCGATTGTATTAGGAAGTGCAACTCCCTCCCTAGAATCATTTGCTCGTGCTCAAAAAGGGGTATATGAATTATTAACATTATCGAAACGAGCAGTTTCTAGTGCCACACTCCCCCGTGTTGAATTAATTGATATGAAAGAGGCAGCAAGTGAAGCTGACTCGATGATACTTAGCCAACGGTTAGCATTAGCCATTGACGATCGGTTAAATAAAAAAGAACAAGTTGTTTTGTTACTCAATAGGCGAGGGTATTCTAATTTCTTGCAATGTCGTGAATGTGGGGATGTTGTGACATGTCCAAATTGTGACGTCTCCCTCACGTATCATAAACCTAACCATCAATTAAAATGTCATTATTGTGGATTTGAAATCCCAGTGATTAGCAAGTGTCCATCTTGTCAAAGTGATACCTTAAGGTTTTTCGGACTGGGTACACAAAAAGTCGAGGAGTATTTGCAAGAACGATTCCCAAGTGCGAGAGTTATGCGAATGGATGTGGATACAACATCTAAAAAGGGCGCTCATCAGCAACTCATCTCGGCATTTGAAAGGAAAGAAGCCGATATTTTACTCGGTACTCAAATGGTTGGGAAAGGTCTTGATTTTCCAGAAGTTACGTTGGTCGGCGTTTTAGCAGCCGATCAAGCCTTACATATTTCTGATTTTCGTGCGGCGGAACGTACCTTTCAGTTGTTAACTCAAGTGGCAGGACGAGCAGGTCGTCATCATAAATTAGGAGAAGTCTTGATTCAAACCTTTAGCCCCAATCACTATGCGTTGCAATGCGTTATTGCCCATGATTATTTCCAGTTCTATGCAAAGGAAATGCAAATGAGAAGACAATTTGGCTATCCACCCTTCTATTATTTGTGTAGTGTTTCATTATCAAGTGAAGATTATGATGCCCTTATATTAGCTTGCGATAAAGTAAATCAGTACTTGCGTCAAAACTTAGGTGGAAGATGTGTCGTAATCGGACCTACCATGCCATTCGTTGGACGCGTTAATCAACGATTTAGAATGTATTTTATGATTAAATATAAAATAGAGCCGTGTTTAAGGGAGTATTTAACACAGCTAGTTGGGTATTTCCAAGAAGGGCGCGTTAGCTTAGTCGTTGATTACTATCCAAATCATATGAATTAAAAGAGTCGAGGCTTAGAAATAACTTAGCGCAATCAGACATATTTTAAGCATGGTGGGACGCGTGCATTTTAAATTCGTAGGAAGAGAGAAGAGGACGGGTAGGCACGATTGAATAAAGCAATGAAATACATAGTTTTAATAAAAATAATTAAAAATTGTGGTAAAATATCAAAAGATATGCTAATAATATTCATAGTCTAAAAGAGTCGTTAAGGATTAAAACATATGGCGTGTGAAATTTATCAGACCACCAAGCATGCTTTATTTCTGTCAAATGGTAGTGTAATTGGGGTTCAGTAGTCAAAATAACAGATTATTAACCAACTTCTCAACTAAGATAGGGATCGCCTATTTTAGTTGAGAAGTTAAGTTTTGTTCCCTTATGTGATAGAAAAAAATATTTAAAACTGCTTAGAGATTATAATGTACCCTCTCATATCCGGTCTTCACAAAGGAAAAAGAGTGGTATGACATAGAGGAGGCTCACGATGACACGTGTTGTATTTATGGGAACGCCTGATTTTTCAGTTGCTGTTCTAGAAACATTAATTGCGGATGGATATGAATTGGTAGGAGTTGTGACTCAACCCGACCGTCCTGTAGGAAGAAAACGTGTTTTAACACCAACGCCTGTCAAAGCAACAGCAGTTAAACACAATATTCCTGTGTATCAACCTGAAAAAATAAGAGAAGATTATCAACAAGTATTAGATTGGAAACCTGATTTAATCATAACAGCTGCTTTTGGTCAAATTATTCCAAAAGTAGTCTTAGATGCACCACAGTTTGGTTGTATCAATGTGCATGCCTCATTATTACCAAAATACCGTGGGGGCGCACCGATTCATAAAGCAATTATCGATGGAGAATCAGAAACAGGTGTCACCATCATGTATATGGATGTGAAGATGGATACCGGGGATATGATTTCAAAAGTCATTGTTCCAATTGAAGAAAACGATCATGTTGGAACGATGTTTGATAAATTAAGTGTGGCAGGGGCAGCTTTATTATCTGAAACCTTACCGAAGTTGTTAGCTGGCGAAATTGAAGCAACACCACAAAATCACGATGAAGCAACATTTGCTTGGAACATTAAACGTGAAGATGAACGCGTGGATTGGTATAAACCAGCAAGCGATATTTACAATCAAATTCGTGGGTTACATCCATGGCCTGTTGCGTATACAACACTTGATAAACTACCTGTTAAAATTTGGTGGGGAACATTAAATAATCATCTTTATGACGCAGAACCTGGAACGATCGTTAAGATTGAAAAAGATGGTTTTGTTGTGGCGTGTGGCGATCATGCCGGAATTAAAATCACAGATATTCAAATATCAGGTAAGAAGCGCATGGACGTACAAAGCTTGTTAAATGGAACACATCCAATTGAGGTAGGAAAAAAGTTTAACTAACATTTACCCATAGTTGTGTTTATAAAAAAATACTAGGAGGAATTTAAAATGGCAGCATATAACGGAACAACTGAATTTTCAAAAGATAGCAATCCAATCGTAACAATCGAAATGGAAAATGGAGGGGTAATGAAAATTGAATTATACCCTGAAGTTGCGCCAAATACAGTGAATAACTTTATTTCTTTAGTTAAAAAAGGTTACTACAATGGTGTTGTGTTCCACCGTGTGATTCGTAGCTTCATGATTCAAGGTGGAGATCCTCAAGGGAATGGAACAGGAGGACCTGGTTATTCAATTAAAGGTGAATTCGCTGGAAATAACTTCGAAAATAATTTAGTACATGATCGTGGTGTGATTTCAATGGCAAGAACAATGGCACCAAACTCTGCCGGATCTCAATTCTTTATCATGCATAAAAATTCTCCCCATTTAGACCGTCAATACGCTGGATTTGGTCGTTTAATTGAAGGAATCGAAGTGTTAGATGCCATCGCAAGTGTTGAATGTAATCACATGGACCAACCAGTTATTGGTCAAATGATGAAAACTGTAACAGTTGATACGAAGGGTGTAGAGTACCCTGAACCAGTTAAAATGTAGTCAAGCAATAAACGGATTTGCTTGTTAACTACCAATAGATGTAAAAATAAAAGGGGTCTTTTGACCTTCTTTTTTTTCGTTAGTGCAAAAAAACATAGCAAGAGGTGTGATGAAGGATGAGAGGTTACATCATTTATAGCAGTGCAAATGAAGAGTTAAAACGCGAATATCATGAAATTGAACGATTTATGGTTGAAGCAAAAAAAATGGATGTTCAATTAGAAGTCTATGCCCCAGATCATTTTGAGTTAGTGGCAAGTAGTAGCGGTCAAATGCGTTTACTAGTGGATGGAGAAGAAAAACCACTACCAGATTTCGTAATTCCACGTATGGGATCCAACACAACTTACTTCGCATTAGCTGTTATTCGTCATTTTGAATCATTAGGTGTTTTTGTGGTGAATCGTTCTGATTCGGTTGAGATGGTTAAAGATAAAATGTACAGTATGCAACTTTTGGCAAAGAAAAACATTATGATTCCTAAAACGATGTTAATGAAGTTTCCTTTCTGCGAAAATCACATTGAAATTTTAAGAAAAGAAATAGGATATCCTATGATTGTCAAGACTTTATCGGGGACGCAAGGTAAAGGGGTCTTCTTGGTCCGTGATCGCTCGCATTTAGAAGATTTAATTACATTAGTGGAACAAACGAATCCAAACTTTAATATGATTATTCAGCAATTCATTCAAAGTAGTCATGGGCGAGATCTTCGTGTCTTCACAGTTGGAGGAAAAGTTGTTGGCGTGATGGAACGTAATGCTTGTGATGGTGGATTTAAAGCTAATTTCTCAACGGGTGGCAAAGTGAGTCCATATCCTGTGTCGTCTCATATTGAATGGCTAGCCATGGAGATTTCACGTTTATTCAATTTAGATATTTCAGGTATTGATTTAATGTTTGGTGAAACAGAAGATGAATATATTGTATGCGAAGTCAATTCTTCTCCAGGATTTAAAGGATTAGAAAGTGCCTTAGATGTTAATATTCCAAAAGCTGTTTTTGATTATATTTTCTTTAAATTAAATAAATATCCGAAAAAGAAAAATAAATAGATAAAAATGAAGGGCACCCGAAAAAGGGGGCCCTTTAATTTAATAAAAGTCGATTTTATGAAGAAAAAGTGGTATAAAAATAGAAAATGAACGAATTTATGGAGCCTATTAAAAAAAAGTGCATATTAATACCGTTAGGAAATATAATATGATAAAATAACGCTAACCTGAATAGAATAAATAGATAAGTCATAGCACGTTTTGTATCTTTTCAAAACGTAAGCTCAGACGATAGGATACCTTTGTATCAAGGCAGTTTATGTTTTAAAAAGGTGGTACAGAGTGTCTAGATTATTTTTCATTTCGTAAATAGGTAAACAGAATAGTACTGGAGGATTTCACAATGGAGAGTTTAACATTAGCAGATAACTGTTTTTGGTTAGGTGTGCAAGACCATGATTTAGAAGTATTCGACATTGTCATGGAAACAAAGTATGGAACATCATATAACGCATATTGCGTCAAAGGGTCGGAGAAAGTTGCCTTAATGGACACCGTTAAATTAACATACTTTGATAATTACATGAAAAATTTGGAGTCTTTAGTTTCAATCACTGATATTGATTATTTAATTGTTCATCATACAGAGCCAGATCATGCAGGATCAATTGAAAAATTAATTAAATTAAATCCAAATATTACAATTGTTGCTTCAGCCGTTGCCATCCGTTACTTACGTAACATTGTCAATGTCGATTTTAAATCAAAAGCTGTTAAGAATAATGATGTGTTAGAATTAGGCGGAAAGACGTTGAAATTTATATCTGCCCCTAATTTACATTGGCCAGATACGATTTATTCTTATTTACAAGAAGAAAAAATTCTATTTACATGCGACTCTTTTGGAAGCCATTATGCATTTGATAACGTGTTAATATCTAAATTACCAGCTGAAAAAAATGAGGATTATTTAGATGCGCTTCTAAATTATTACGTTCCAATTTTCTCACCCTTTAAATCATTCGTATTAAAAGCAATTAATCAAATTGCTGGGTTAGAGTTACGCATGGTGTGCCCAGGACATGGCCCAATTTTGGATGACCGAATTGATGAGATTGTGGGGACATACCAAAAATGGTCTACGGAAGTGAAACCTGCACAAAAATCGGTGGTCATTCCGTTTACATCTGCTTATGGGTATACAAAAATTATGGCAGAAACGATTAAAGAAAGTATTGAATTAGAAAATTGCATGATTGATGTTAAATTATATGATTTAAATGTTAAAAATTACGAAACATTGAAAGCTGTATTGTTAGAAGATATTGAGAATGCGGATGCGTTAGTTATTGGTGCTTCGACGATTAATAAAGATGCAGTTCCAATTATTTGGGATTTATTAGCGTGCTTAAGTCCTGTCGTTCATGGTGGCATGATTGGTGGAGCATTTGGATCGTATGGATGGAGTGGTGAAGCTGTTGATCATGTTCATCAACGTTTATATCAATTAAAATTTAAATTGTTAGAACCGGTTAAATTATGTTTTAAACCGGATGAAGAAAAATTAGCTGATGCACGTGAACTTGGTAAACATATTGCGTTAAGTGTATCAAATGGATGTTTAATGAGTTAATTTAAACAGACGGAAAAAAAGGAACTCTATTAACAACGATTGGTATAATCGTTTGATAGAGTTCCTTTTTTGTAGAGAGATGATCATAAGTTTCTAAACAGAAGTTAAGTGGATAAACCCTGTAAAAAAAACAATATTTTTTCATGTAGCCAAAAGAGAAGGTTAGGTGTAATGTAACCAAAAATTTATTATTTGATTGACCGTCTTCATATCGGGACAGGTGAAGAAGTTGTCAAAAGGTGACGGGTAGTAAATGTGGAAAAAAATAGAAGGTAATGATAAGATGAATCTATTAAGAAGAAAGAGGTGAGAAGATGACAATAGAAAATTTAGTGTTAAATTCTAAGGGGAGCCGTTGTGAAAGTGTTGACAATGATGAAGGTATTAAATCATTTAGTTTAACAGCTACACATTTGAAAATGATAGCGATCATTTTGATGTTTTTTGATCATTTTGCAGCGACGGTATTAACTCATTTTCAAGGACAATCGGGTGTAGGAGAAACACAATTTGTTGTGTATCAAACGTTGATTGTCACGATAAGAACAGTAGGACGTTTATCATTTCCGATTTTTGCTTATTTAATTGTAAATGGGTTTTATCATACTTCAAATAAAAGAAATTATTTTTTAAGGTTAGTTGGTTTTGCCTTTATTTCAGAATTGTTTTTTGATTTTGGAATTTTTGGGACATGGGTATATATGGGTCATCAAAATGTATTCTTTACACTAGCACTTGGTTTGCTTGGTATTTGGGGGTATGATGCGCTAAAGGACAAGGGAACTTTTAAAAAGATACTGGGGACGGTTTTTGTATTAGCGGTTGGTTTTCTGTCTTCTGTTATTAGAAGTGATTATGATATATACGGTGTGATGACGATTTTCTTTATGTATTTATTCTTTAAAAACTTTAAAAGAATGAGTATTGCCATTATTGCTTTTAATTTAGCCATTTATTGGTCAGGGTTTTTATCGTGGTTTATTATACCCGCCTGGTTTGAAGGGGCATATGGATGGGAATTAAAAGGTGTACAAGGGAGTATTCTTCACGTATTAACATATATCATGATTAATGCCCAATGTTTATCCGTTTGTGCCTTACCTGTGATTAAGTGTTATAAAGGTGAAAAAGGAAAACCATTTAATAAGTATATCTTTTATGCATTTTATCCCGTTCATTTGTTTTTATTTGGACTCATCATGCAATTGCTCAAATAAGCCTAAGCTCTTTTTTACTTAAACGATATAAAAGAAATTTATATTTAATAATCGGGCATCACGTGAGATAAAAAGAATAGATGGATAATTGAAAGGCATTAAAAACAGACATGAAAAAAGAAAAATTAGATTTCATTCTTTTAATGACCTAAAAAAGCAACCTTAGAGAGTGGCGAGCTTAATTTTACGATAGCTTGCGCGTGAGTTATTTTTAAATGATAAAAAAAATGTGTCATGTTTATAAAAAGTTAGGTGATAATATAAAGGTAATAATATTTCGAGGTAAAACGCTTTACTTAGGTGAAATTTGGTTTTCTCCTTTTAACTAAAATTTCCTCGTGTTATAATATAATAACTTTATAAGGAAAGTAAGTGGTGACATGTTAGCAGGACAATATAATAAATTAATCGTTGATCGTCAAACGCCGTTAGGATATTCATTAAAAGATGGCGATGAAGAGTATTTTTTACACGAAGCAGAAGTAACAGAAGAATTAGAAATTGGTAGCGAAGTTGATGTGTTTATGTATTATGATTCTAAAAAACGTTTAACAGCAACTATGCAAAAACCCAAAATAACAACAACACAGTTCGGATGGGTTGAAGTTGTGGACCATAAAAATGATTTAGGTCTTTTTGTAGACATTGGAATTAACAAACAAATTTTAATCGCACCATCAGATTTACCAATATACCAACATTTATGGCCGCAAGTTGGCGATTTTGTTTATTGTATTCTAAAAGAATCTTTATCAAACTATTTATTTGCCATCGTAGCACGTCCAAGTGAATTTGGTGACGTTGTCCAGGCAGCCCAACCTTCATTACATGGTAAGAAAATTAAAGCAACTGTAATTAGAACGGGTAAGATTGGAACAAATGTTATCACAGAAGAAGGTTATTTAGGATTTATTCATGAAAGTGAACGTCGTGAAGAACCACGTTTAGGTGAAGTGATTGAAGGCCGCGTTGTTCGTGTTAAAGAAAATGGTGAACTTAATATTTCTTTAATTCCTCAAAAAGAAATCTCTATTGGAGATGACTCAACCGTTATTTACGACTATTTAGTTGAACGTAATGGATCAATGCCATTCACAGATAAATCTGCACCAGAAGATATTAAACGTGTCTTTAAAATGAGTAAAGCTTCATTCAAACGTGCATTAGGGCGTTTAATGAAAGAGGGAAAAGCTTACCAAGATGGTGAGTGGACGTATTTAAAACAAGAGGCAGTTGAGGTAGAGGCTGTACAAGAAGATTCAGTGGAATAAAATATCTGCGACCTATGTGGAGGTTCACAATGAAGGGATTTATTAATGAAGCATTAAGTACAAAATTAAAAAACATTGCGATTATTGTATTTGGTTGTTTCTTGTACGTTTTCGCGATTAACATGTTTATCACACCTGCCAATTTATACACGGGTGGGGTAACAGGGGTTGCTCAGTTAATTATTACGTTTGTTAAATCTTTTAGTGGAATCGAATTGAGTCTTGGGATGTTAGTCTTTGTTATTAATGTTCCATTACTTTATCTAGCTTGGAAGGGAATTGGACGACGCTATGCTTTATTAAGTATTTTTGTCGTTACCCTTCAAACGTTCCTACTTGAATTAATTCCTGTTGGAAATTTTTCTGATGATATTTTATTAAACTCTGTCTTTGGTGGGGTTTTAATTGGACTAGGGGTCGGATTAATTTTAAAAGTGGGTGCTTCAAGTGGTGGGATGGATATTGTATCTCAGTTTATCGCCATGAAGTTTAATGGTTCAGTTGGTAAATATGCCTTCAGTATTAATGTGGTCATTATCTTAATTGCAGGAATCACACAAAGTTGGGAAATTGCTTTATACACTATAATTAGTATTTATATTACCTCGGTGTTAATGGATCGTATCCATACCATTCATGAAAATTTAACGCTTTATGTGGTAACTAATAAAGAAGATGATATGTGTAAGGCAATTTATGAGCATTTGTATCGTGGGATTACGGTTTTAGAAGGTCGTGGGGCTTACACGAAGCATAATAAAAGTGTATTAATGATTGTACTTTCGAGTTATGAAATGTATGAAGTTTTAGCTATTATTAAGCAAGTAGATGAACAAGCTTTCACAAATGTTGTTCGTAGTGAGTTAGTACAAGGGAATTATGTGAAAAAGAAAATTAATTAAAGCGGACAACTCCTTATTTTGACAAATTTAATTTTCATCCTATGTTATTCTCCTAAAAAGGGGGAAAATCAATGAAGATGCAAGTTAAATGTTTTGATGGCGATAATGAACAAGCGCTTGAAGAAAATGTAAATGAGTTTTTATCGACGATTCCATCGACGAATATCGTAGACATTAAATTCGCCGTTTCTCATTTTGAAGATCAAGAGGATCACGATCAAGTGTTTAGTTTTTGCGCTATGGTTATTTATCATATCAAATAAAATGACAGGTAGATTTCTACCTGTCATTTTATTATTTTATCTGCTTTAAACGCTTACGATAACTCTAAAAGTTATTCAAAATTATCACCAGTAACTAGTTAAAGTAATCTTTGTTAAAATTAGTAAAATATTCTAATTAATTTACATTTAAAGTTAATCAGAAAAGTGTTATAATTTCACAAGGTTTAAAAGTAACGTCCATAATTTTGCCAATTTAGACATGATAAAAGTGGACATTGGAGGATAGGAAAATGGGGTTTATAAAAAAGGAAAGTTTCCGAAAAGAGTTTAAGAGTTTAGTTGTCATTGCACTTGGTACCTTGTTGTTCGCGATTGGTATGAACTGGTTTATTAATTCAGCTGGCTTATATACAGGTGGAGTAACTGGAATATCACAGATTATTACCCGATATGCTGCGACTAATTTTGGAATTAAAATTAATTTAGGGATGTTAATTTGGTGTATTAATGTGCCGCTCTTATTAGTCTCATATAAAGTGCTAGGGAGACGCTTTACTTTCCATACCTTATATACCGTGACAGTCTTAAATTTATCGCTAAATATTGTACCGGAGATAACGTTCTCAGATGATTTCTTGTTGAATGCTGTATTTGGTGGGGTATTCTTCGCACTAGGAATCGGAACGATCTTAAAATATGGTGGGTCAACCGGAGGATTAGATATTTTATCTCAGTATATGTCAACTAAAAAACAGGGATCGTTTGGTCAATACTCATTCTTTGTCAATGTCGTGATTATCATGATAGCTGGTTATTTTGATGGATGGGAAATTTCTTTATACACCATTATTTTAATCTTCGTACAGACTCAGTTTATTGATAAAATCCATACGCCTCATGTCAGCTATACGGTATTTATTGTGACCACGAAACGAAATGAAGTAACGAAAGAGTTACAGAATAAATTAAAACGAGGAATTACAGTTATTAATGCTGAAGGTGCTTATACGCATCAAGATAAAAGTTTATTAATGATGGTTGTTTCAAGTTATGAATTATATTTAGCTTTACAAATATTAAAAGAAATTGATCCGAATTCATTTACAAATGTTTTACAAAGTGACCAAATTCAAGGTAATTTTGCTAGAAAAGTAATGGATAAAGGTCAAGTTCTAGAAAAAATTTAACAAAGTTATAGCTATGCCGGATTAGGATTAAACCAATCCGGCATAGCTTTTTTTTATTTAACTTATCAGAAAGGTGAAAGTGGAAATGCTTGTATATAAATTCATAAATTAAGAAACAATCGTTAGACAAGTAAAAATTTAGAAAAAACAGAGGAATTGAAGTTGCATTCATGTAAAAAAATTCAATTGTCAGATGAAAAAGTAAAGATTATGCTATAATAAAAGATGATAGATAAAATATAAAACACGTTGAAACGGAGTGAATACACCATGGCGACAGCAAGAGAATTAGCGCTTCAAACATTAATTGATATTTTAGTGGGTGGTGCTTATAGTAATCATGCATTAAATGACCATATAGAAAAAAATGAGCTAAGCCCACAAGATAAAAACTTTATGACAGAACTTGTATACGGGACATTACAACAACACCGTTTATTAGAATATTATGCGAAACCTTATTTAGATGTTAAAGTGAAAAAATGGGTCCAAATTTTAGTTCAAATGACCTTATATCAAATCATCTTTTTAGATAGTGTACCAGAACATGCAGCGACCAAAGAGGCCGTGGATATTGCTAAAAAACGTGGTGGCGAATTTAATGGGAAGTTAGTTAATGCGATTTGTCGTGAAATGTTACGTCAACCGCTAAAAGAGTTAAGTGAAATTGAAGATAGTATAGAACGTCTAGCTATTGAGACATCACATCCAACGTGGTTACTAAAATTATGGATGAAGCAATATGGACAAGAAAAAACAGAACAAATGGCAACAGCGAATACGAAACGTGTACCTGTTTCAATTCGTGTAAATGCGGTGCGTGGAACACGTGAAGAGTTAAAACAGAAATTAGAAGCAGAGGGAATTGAATGTTGTGAAGGAACACTAAGTCCAGATGCTTTAATAGTTAAAAAAGGGAATGTTGTTAAAACAAAAGCTTTTGAACAAGGATGGTTCTACATCCAAGATGAATCATCAATGCTTGTTGCTCGTGCGCTCAATCCTAAGCATCATTCACATATTTTAGATACTTGTTCAGCACCTGGTGGTAAAACGACTCATGTGGCTGAAATGATGCGTCAAACGGGTTTAGTTTACGCTCACGATATCTATGAACATAAATTGGAATTAATTGAAGAAAATATTGTTCGCTTAGGGTTGAAAAATGTAACAGTTGATCTACAAGACGCTACAACATTAAATGATCGTTATCCTGCTTTAAAGTTTGATTATGCATTAGTCGATGCGCCTTGTTCAGGACTTGGGATTTTACGTCGCCATCCAGAAGTTAAATTAACAAAAAAACCAGAAGATTTAGATACAGTTTCAGTCATCCAAAACAATATCTTAAAGGCTGTTGCTCCCCTTGTGAAAACAGGAGGAACTTTACTTTATAGTACATGTACGGTTAATCGTAAAGAGAATGATAAATTAATTGCACAATTCTTAAAAGATCATCCTGAATATGAGTTAGATGAAACATTAGCGGAAAGAATGCCTGATGAATTAAAAGAGCAAGCAAGTACAGGAATGATTCAATTATTTCCTGGGGATTATGGAACAGATGGATTCTTTATCACATGTTTAAAACGAAAATAAACAGAACATCGAATTTATTGATTACGAATACCTGAATTATCCATAATAAATAAGTAAGATAAGATAAAAGAATCAATGAAATAAATAATGATGATCAAAAATGAATGGAAATTAGCCTAGTAGGTTATACAATAAGATGAGCTATGTCTAATAAAGCGTTTTCGCTATTAATAATTTCGTATTATATTAAGATTAGAGTTGAAAAATAAATCAAAAATTAATTTTCAAATGGGAAACATGAATAAGCTACTTATTTATGAAAATTTAAATAGTAGGATATGGAAATGTTTCGTTTGAAATTTCATGATAAAATGATAAAATTTAATTAGATGAAATGGTGGTATTTACATGGATTTAACATCAATTTATAGTTTAAAGCTTGAAGACTGGAAGCAATGGTTAAAAGAAAATAAACAACAAAGTTTTCGTGCCAACCAAATTTTTGATTGGTTATATAAAAAAAGAGTAACTTCAATTGATGAGATGACAAACTTATCGAAAGAATTAAAACAGGTGTTACATGATCATTTTGAATTTACAACACTTGAAGAAGTGACTAAGCAGGTTGCTAGTGATGGAACGACTAAGTTTTTATTTAAACTACATGATGGACACTTGATTGAAACGGTGCTAATGCGTCACAATTATGGGAGTTCGGTTTGTGTCACAACACAGGTAGGATGTCGTATTGGATGTAAATTCTGTGCGTCAACGCTTGGGGGATTAGTACGTAATTTACAAGCTGGGGAGATTGTTGCTCAGGTATTAAGAGTTCAGCAAGATTTAGATGCCACAGAGGAACGAGTGAGCCACATTGTCGTAATGGGAATTGGTGAACCGTTTGAAAATTATGAAAATCTATCTTCATTTATTCATATTATTAATAATGATATGGGGTTAAATATTGGCTCACGCCATATTACGGTTTCAACAAGTGGGATTGTACCTAAAATATATGAATTTGCTGATGAGCATCCACAAGTATCATTTGCAGTGTCACTTCATGCGCCAAATGATGAATTACGTTCACAATTAATGCCTATCAATCGAGCATATCCACTAAAAGAGTTGATGAAGGCTGTGCATTATTACACAAGAACAACGAATCGCCGTATCACATTTGAATATGGATTAATTAAAAACGTGAATGATTCAGTCGCATGTGCTACTGAGCTTGCGAGTATAATCAAAGGAATGAATTGTCATGTTAACTTAATTCCAGTGAACTACGTTCCTGAACGAGGGTATGATAAAACACCGATTGAGCATATTGAAGAATTTGAAAATACATTGAAAAAACGAGGAATAAACGTAACGGTACGTAGAGAATTAGGAAGCGACATTGATGCAGCATGTGGGCAATTAAGAGCTAAGGAGGGAGCCTTATAAAATGGGAACACGATTGTCTTATCGGACAGATGTAGGGAAAAAAAGGCCACATAATGAAGATGCAGTAAAAATTTATGAAAATAAATTTTGCACAGTGATGGTGGTTGCTGATGGCATGGGAGGGCATGAAGCTGGTGATATAGCAAGTCAAATGGTTTTAGAGGGTGTTGAATCACAGTTTAATGAATCGACATCGTTTGAACAAACTGAACAATTACGCCAGTGGATGAAAAAAATGTTAAGGCAAATAAATGATAATATTTTAAAATATATTGATGAGCATGATATTACCCATGGAATGGGAACAACAGTGATTATCGCGGTTATTACGCCAGATTTTATTGGATTTGGCCATGCCGGAGATAGTCGTGCCTATTTAATAAGAAATGGTAAATTGCGTCAAATAACAAGAGATCACACATTTGTAAGAAAGCTAGTTGAAGAAGGGAAACTTTCAGAACAACAAGCAAAAAAACATCCACACCGAAATATTATTATGAATGCATTAGGTGTGAACCAGGATTTGAAATTTGATTATTTGCTTCTAGAACGATATGAAGTAGATGCACTGATGTTATGTACAGATGGTCTAACATCGATGATCGAGGATGAGAAAATAATTGAAATCCTTGGTGAGCAACAGGCAACCGAAATAAAGGTTGAACACCTCATTCAAGCTGCTAATGAAAATGGTGGAAGTGATAATGTTTCTGTGGCCTTGTTTGAATGGATTGAAGGGAGTTGGACGATATGATTATAGGGACAACTATAAACTCACGCTATGATATTAAAATGCTAATTGGTGATGGTGGAATGGCTAATGTATATTTAGCTTATGACCGTACTTTAAAGCGTCATGTAGCGATTAAAATGTTACGTTTTGAATTATCTAAAGATGAGAACTTTATTAAACGTTTTAAACGTGAATCAACACAAGTTATTGATTTAGATCATCCGAACATAGTTCATATTTATAATGTTGGGGACTATAAGCAACAGCCTTTTATTGTTATGGAGTATGTAAAAGGTAAAACATTAAAAGACTTTATTCGTGAGAATGGAAAAGCAGACCCTGAGTTAGCAGTTGCTATCATGAAACAATTGGGGGCAGGTGTCAACTATGCCCATGAAAATAAAATTATCCATCGTGATTTAAAAACACAGAACATCATGATTACGGATGATCATTTAATCAAAATAACTGATTTTGGGATTGCTCTTTCAAGCAATGAAGCTGATATAACACAGACGAATACAATCATGGGATCAGTTCATTATTTAGCACCGGAACTTGCGCGTGGGAATTTAGCTACAGAGCGTTCTGATATTTATGCGCTTGGAATTATTTTCTATGAGTTACTTGTCGGTGAGGTTCCATTTAAAGGAGAAGGGGCCGTTAATATTGCCTTGCAACATTTAGAGGCAGATATGCCTTCTATTAAATTAGCAGAGCCCGAACTTCCAAATAGTCTTGACAATATTATCAAATGTGCAACATCAAAAAAACCGATGGATCGTTATCAGAATGTAAGAGATATGGAAGCAGATATTAATACAGCACTTGAAATTGGACGAGTAGATGAGCCGTTAAGAACTGATGTTTCAATTGTTGAAGATTTAGACAATACGATAATGATGCCTAATTTAGAGAAAGAGGTATCGGAAGAAATGGCTAAGAAGAAAACGAAAACGAAGAAAAAAAATAAAGCTTTTGGTGTTTTAAATACATCATTAGTAGTCGTGTATGCCGTCTTTTTAATTCTGGCAATGTTCATGTACTATATTATTATCTATGAGCCTGCACACTTTAAAGCAGAGGAAGTAAGAGTTCCTGATGTGGTAACTTTAACGGTTGACCAGGCGAGAATGGAACTTGAGGAATTAGGATTAGATAATTCAAAAGTTATTGAAATAGAAGATTCAAACTACAAAGAAGGCGATGTATTTAAAACAATGCCAAGTGTTGGAACACGTGTAAAAGTTAAGTCTGATATTACATTATATGTAGCAAAAAAACCAAGCAAAGCAACGATTTCAAATGTACCTGTTGAGCCGGTTGAAGAAAATGATACAGCAAATGATGAAAACAATGGAGAATAACTTCAAATAATTCAGTAGGTGATAAATTGGAAAATGGAATAATATTAAAGGCACTAAGTGGTTTTTATTATGTAGAAAATAAAAAAGATGGGGCATTGATTCAATGCCGAAGTCGTGGATTGTTTAGAAAGCAAAAAATAAACCCGCTTGTTGGAGATCGTGTGGCTTTCCAACTAGAGGATGATGGTGATGGTTATGTGATGGAAGTGTTTGAGCGAAAAAATGAATTAGTTCGCCCTCCCATCGCAAATGTAGATTTAGCGTTAGTCGTGTTTTCAGTAAAGGAACCTGATTTTAATTTAAGATTGCTCGATCGTTTTTTAGCGGTCATAGAAATGAATAATATCGAACCCGTGATCGTCTTAACAAAGCTTGATTTGATTAGCGAGGAAGAGCGTGAAAAAATCCAACCGGATATTGATTATTATGCTGCAATTGGCTATAAAATTATTGAAACATCTTCGAAAGCACAGCTAGGCCTAGATGAAATTCAAGATGTTTTTGAAGGACAAACTATTGTCATTTGTGGTCAATCTGGAGTGGGTAAGTCCTCTTTGCTAAATTCAATTGATGAAAACTTAAAAATTCAAGTCAATGAAATTTCAAAAGCATTAGGTCGTGGTAAACATACGACACGCCATACTGAATTACATAAATTAAATGGTGGATTGATCGCGGATACCCCAGGTTTTAGTGCGCTGGATTTAGATCAATTAGATCCAACAGATTTATCACAATGTTTTGTTGATTTCTACAAATTATCAGATGATTGTAAATATCGTGGATGTTTACATGAAAATGAACCTCATTGTGCGGTAAAAAAAGCAGTAGAAGCAGGAGATATTATTATGACGCGCTATGAAAACTATTTACATTTCTTAACAGAGATAAAAGCGCGCAAACCAAAATATTAATGATGAGATAAGGTGATCTGGCCATTTGATTTTCACACGAAATGACCAGATCTTTATTTAGGCCATGTCTAAAGCTATGAAGTGAATACCGTTTATTAGAAGAGGTTGAAATGGATACATAGGGTGTTAAGTTATGTCCATGCGAACATGCCAAATGTTTTAGTGTCCACCCTGTTTTTTGAACGAAATATTTACCAAGTCGCAGTGAGAGAGTTACCGAGTAAACCTAGATTAGACACCATGTGGAGGGATTATCATGATTAAAGTAGCACCGTCAATATTAGCATCAGATTTTTCTAAATTAGCAGAAGAAGTCATTTCAGTTGATCAATTAGGAGCAGATTATATTCACATCGACGTCATGGATGGACATTTTGTTCCAAATATTACATTAGGACCTGGACTTGTAAAATGTTTACGTCCACATACAAAATTACCATTCGATGTTCATCTAATGATTGAAAATCCTGATCAATATATTCCTGAATTTGTTGAAGCGGGAGCAGATGTTATTACGGTACACGTTGAAGCATGTCGTCACTTACATCGTACCTTACAGTTAATTAAGCAACATAACATTCAATGTGGTGTGGTATTAAATCCTCATACACCGCTTGAAATGATTAAGCATGTGTTAGCAGATGTGGATTGGATTTTAATTATGTCTGTCAATCCTGGGTTTGGAGGACAATCATTTATTGAGGATTCTCTAAATAAAATTTCAACGTTAAATGAATGGCGTCAAACAAATGGATACAATTACTTGATTGAAGTTGATGGTGGGGTAAATGAAGTGGTGGCGCGTCTTTGTGAAGCAGCAGGGGCTGATGTTGTAGTTGCGGGATCTGCTATATTCAACGCAAGTGACCGTGGGATTGCTATTAGAAATATTAAAGGTGAGTAAGCCATGATTATTAATATTATTTGTGGGGCACCGGAAACTAAACTGGATAAATGTTTATTAAGTGATTCAACTATGTATAACATAGGCGTTGATCGTGGAGCTATTTATTTATTAAATTTAGGTGTGGTGCCTGATTATGCGATTGGAGATTTTGATTCTATTTCAGAGGATGAGTTTGTTTGGTTAAATCAGATGTGTTCACATGTCTCTGTTTTACAGCCGATCAAGGATGAGACGGATACGGAGATGGCCATTCGTTATGCAATGACTCTTTCGGTAGATGAAATTAGACTTTACGGTGCCATGGGCGGGAGAATGGATCATACTTTTGCTAATCTTAAATTACTTGCTAGTTTACATGAAACAGGTATTAGTGCGTGTTTGTGTGATCAAACAAATAGTATCCGTTTATTAAGTCCTGGACACTATGTGTTTGATAAAAACAGCCATCATTATTTATCATTTTTTGCGTTTAATGGGGATGTTGAAGATTTGAGTTTAGTTGGTGTGAAGTATCCGTTAAATGAATTTCATCTACTATTTAATGATATTCGATGCACAAGTAATGAAGTGATAGCTGATAAGTTCGAGGTGAGTTTCAATAAAGGTTTGCTATTGATGATAAATAGTTCGGATTAAGTCATAAGTTTCTTGAATACGTCATATAGTGTAAAGAATAAAATCCTTACTAAAGGGAGTGGTTGGATGAGATTCTATACCGTTAAACTACCAAAATGGTTAAGTTTCATTGTTGTAGGAATTATGAACGTATTCAAGAAAAAATAAAAAAAACTGTCGATATCCTATCGACAGTTTTTTTTATTGGATGAATTAGAGAGGGGTGTTTGTAAATTATGTTGATAGTCAGTAAGTTAATAAAATAAACCGTATAGTAGGTTAATAGTGCTTAGAAAGCGATTGTTTTAGTGCAGAATTAATACCTTAATGAATATAGTTTAACAAATAGAAGTTTTGAAGGTGGGGAAGGGGATTTGAATTATACTGATATATTAGAACGCGTTGAAATGGGGAAGTTAAGTGTTGATCAAGCTGAAAAAGAAATTAAAAAGTTAGCGGAAAGAAAAATGAAAGCACGAGGAAAAAAACTTTATATTGAAATTGAGGCACAGGGAAAGAAATTCAAATTTTTTGGAGTTCACCTTAATTTGTTAAGTGGCTTATTAGAATTAAGCAAACCCTTTTTAGGTATTAGATTTGAACTCGATTGCGACACACCAAATGAAGAAATCGATATAAAAATTGAAAAAGAGCAACTTAAATCAATGGTTTCTTTTATTCAGTATGTGTTAAAAGATTTCAAGTGCTATCCGCCCAAGACATTTATTTCAATTAATCTAAAGGATATAAAAGTACAGGTTGAAACACGATAGTGAAGGTGTGAGGGGAAGATGGTGCATCCTAGCCTGTTTAGTCACTAGCTTAGTTAAATTGATGCAAAAATAAGTGGGAAATAGAGTATAAGTTTGAATGTTATAAACAAAATACACGCACTATTTCAGGCATTATAAAATTTAATTTGGTAAAAAATTTGAGGAATTATTTTATAGGTGAGTGGAACTAGTGTTGATGAAATCAAAAAGTGAATAAATTTAGATTCGTTTGAACTCGTGGGGTAGGAAGAGATAATGGAGGATTAGGTCAAAAACTTATTAGAATAGTAAATGAAAAGCAACTTATTGAGGGTTGCTTTTTAACGTTTTAAGGGATTTAATAATAAGTTGTTTAAATCTAAATAAAAATAATAAAAATTAATAATATTTAATATTTTTTTAATAAAAATTAAAAATATTAAATTAAGTATTAAATATATTTAATTTTAAAGTTGACAAAAGAAGTTAAATGGAATATATTGAAGTTAGATAGTATATGAAAAAAGTAGGTGATTAGATGCGATATATTGAGATACTGGAGCGGCTCGAGGAGGGACGTTATTCAGTTAAACAAGCCGAAAAAGAAATCCTAAAAATGGCAGATAGACAAATAAAACGAAAAGCTAAACGATTCAGTCTTAACATTGAAGCGGATGGCTGTAAAATTAAATTATCAGGGTTATACATAGGAGCTATAAATGGATTATTGTCATTGAGTCAACCCTTTCTTGTTTTTGTTCCGAGAAAAAATAAGGGTGAGGGAGATGAGAAAGAATTTGATTCATTTGGAAGAGAAGACATTTATCAGATTGTTGCAGTGTCTAAAGTCATCTTAAAGGATTTTAAAAAGTATCCCCCTATGACGTTAATATCTGTTCGGACAAAAGATGAAAAAATATTAATTGAGACCAAGTAATGAGACAAAAGATGTGAAAGGAGATTCCAATGAAACATGAAGTGTTAGGACATTGCCCCGTTTGTGAAAGTCGTTTAAGTGTTAAAACACTAAAATGTGATGGATGTGAAACAGAAATTCACGGAGATTTTGCTCTAAATAAGTTTAACTACTTATCAAAAGATTTATTGAAATTTACAGAAGTTTTTATAAAAAATAGAGGAAACATTAAAGAGATTGAAAAAGAATTAGGTTTATCTTATCCAACAGTTCGTCGTATGCTCGATCAAACGATACAGGCGCTAGGTTATACAAGTGAGGCCCCAAAGGGGCGAACTGAAATTTTGGATCAGCTTGAAAATGGAGAAATCACAGTTGAAGTGGCGACGCAGCTTTTAAAGGATATTTAAATAAACAGTAAAGAATAAGGGGTTATGCAATTCAATTAAAAAGTGAAGGGATGTTATGATAATGAATAACGAATTAATGAAAATTTTAAAGATGGTAGAATCAAAAACAATTACAGCTGAAGAAGGGCAAAAGCTGATTCAAACGATTGAGATGGCAAACAATAAGGTAAATGAAGCAAAACCCAAAAATATCGGAAAATTTTTACACATTGATGTAGAAAGTCGTGAAAAAGGGGATGAAGCAGTTGTTGAGATTAATTTCCCACTAGAAGCGGCGAAATCTTTTTTGAAAATGGGAATTGTTCAAAATCAAATCAAGCAACATGCAGGTGATAACTTAAATTTAGATATTGAGGAAATCAATCGTTTAATTGAGATTGACTATACTGGAGATATCGTCTCTGTTGATACAAAAGATGCAAATGTAAAAATTTGGATTGGTTAAAGAATATAAAAAAAGCAACCTCGAGAGGTTGCTTTTTTTATTATTAATAAACGCGTTCTACTTTACCTGATTTTAAAGCACGAGCAGAAACGTAAACTTTTTTAGGTTTACCATTTACTAAGATTTTAACTTTTTGCACGTTTGCTCCCCAAGTACGTTTTGAAGAGTTCATTGCATGAGAACGAGCGTTCCCAGATTTTGTACGACGACCAGTTACTACACATACGCGTGACATATATATTCCTCCTTAATACACTTACTTTCTAAGACTTTTATTAATTTATCACATTTTTAAGATTTTATCAAGTTTTTTTGAAATAATTACGCACAATAGTAGATGTAAATGTTGTAAAATGTAGCTTAGGTTATTTTATATTTGTTTTTAACTATAATATATAGTAAAATTAATTAAAGATTATTGCGATGAGGGAGGTTTGTCTAAAATGACAGTCCAAATTAAGAATGAATATGGTCGTATCGACATTTCTAAAGATGCCCTTACTACTGTTATTGGGAATGCAACAACTGAATGTTATGGTGTAGTCGGAATGGCTTCAAAAAATTTAGTAAAAGACGGCTTAGCTGTTGTATTAGGTAAAGAAAATTACAGTAAAGGTGTAACACTACGAGCAGATGAAGAAAATAAATTAATCGTAGATTTATACATTATAATTGGTATTGGTATTAAAGTATCTGAAGTTTGTTATGAGGTTCAGAAAAAAGTACAATACATTACTCATAAAACTTTCGGTGAGCATGTTAAAGAAGTTAATGTTTACGTTCAAGGAGTTAGAGGGTTAGATCGCTAGGAGGAGACTTAATTATGTCGTCGAAACATATCAATGGTATAGTATTTAAACAAATGGTAATCAATGGAGCAAATAATTTAGCCAACCATTCAAAATATGTGGATCAACTAAATGTTTTCCCGGTACCAGATGGAGATACTGGGACGAATATGAGCATGACTATGACTGCGGGAGCAAAAGACCTTGTTAATTTACAAGAAGCATCAATTAGTAAAGTAACTAAAACATTATCTCGTGGATTATTAATGGGTGCTCGTGGGAACTCAGGTGTTATTCTTTCTCAGTTATTCAGAGGCTTTGCCACTGGACTTGAGGGGAAAGATGAGGCAAGTATTGAAGAAATCGCACTTGCACTTGAGAGTGGCGTTAAAACTGCATATAAAGCTGTTATGAAGCCGGTAGAAGGAACAATTTTAACCGTAGCACGTGAATCAGCAGAAGTCGCTGTGGCAAAACATACAACAGCTAATTCAATTGTTGAGTTATATGAAATAGTGATTGAAGAAATGCATGCATCACTTGATCGTACACCAGACCTTTTACCTGTTTTAAAAGAAGTAGGTGTTGTTGATAGTGGGGGAGCAGGACTTACTTATATTTTTGAAGGATTCTTAAAAGCTTTAAAAGGTGAAATAATTGAACTTGAAGATGTATCTTTGGAGACAGGTGAAAGTGCTCAATTGGCTGTATCAGGAGATGAAATCGAATTTGGCTATTGTACTGAGTTTATTTTACAATTAGATCCTGAACGAATGAAATTCTATCCATTTGATGAAACGTCATTACGTGATCGTTTAGCAAAAATCGGAAATTCGATCGTCGTTGTTCAAGATGAAGATATCGTAAAAGTTCATATCCACACGTTAATTCCAGGTGAAGCATTAAATCTGGCTCAAAAACATGGAGAGTTCATGAAGTTAAAGATTGAAAACATGACAGAGCAACACAATGAGATTTTAAATCAAGCAGAAATTAAACCAACACCTAAAGAAAAAGCAGAATACGGAATTATTACGGTTGTTGCGGGTGAAGGTGTAAAAAAATTATTCGAAGAGCAAGGGTGTCATTATGTCATTGAAGGTGGGCAAACCATGAACCCATCAACAGAAGACTTCTTAAAAGCAATCGAGTATTTAAATGCAAAAAATATTATTATTTTACCTAATAATAGTAATATCATCATGGCAGCTAACCAAGCAGCTGATGTAACAGAAGATGCGAATGTGGTGGTTATCCCGTCTAAAACAATTCCTCAAGGTTACACATCACTTGTGATGTTTAATGGAAATGCAACTGTTGAGGAAAACAAAGAAGTGATGAGCCAAGCCGTTACTGAAGTTAAATCAGGACAAGTGACTTATGCTGTTCGTGATACACAAATGAATGGTGTTGAAATTAAAGAAAATGATTTCATCGGAATTTTAGATAAAGATATCGTGGTTGCCGTCCCACAACGTTTAGAAAGTGCAAAAGCATTAGTTGATAAAATGATCGACGAAGATTGCGAAATTGTTACGATTATTTACGGTGAAGGCGTAGATGAAGATGAAGCTGATGAATTAGCAGAATATATTGAAGAAACATTTGAAGATGTTGAAGTTACAATCTTTAATGGTCAACAACCCGTGTATTCTTATATCATTTCAGTCGAATAAATACATAGAACGACGAAACATCAAAAGCTATCAATCAAGGTCCTAGACCTTGGTTGATAGCTTTTTTATTTATATAAGAAAAGAAACCCTGTTAAAATAGCTAACGACGGTCATATTAATTAGGAATTCAGTTAATTAATTTATGTTATCATAGATAAGAATCAAACATTTGTGCTAAAATATAATTAATATAAACGTGTGATTGTGGAGAGGGTGTGATTAAATGTCGCTTTCAAATATTTCAATTAAGAAGGTTAAGGGTGTTGGGCCAGCAATGGTGGAAAAGTTAAATGATTTAAAAATTTCAGATGTTAAATCATTACTTGAATATTTTCCCTACCGTTACGAAAACTATGAAAAAATCGATATTCACAAAGCATTGCATGATGAAAAGATTACGGTGGAAGCAAAAATCATAACGGCATGTTCGGTGCAATATTATTCGAAGATGAAATGTCGGATGTCTTTTAGTGTGCTTGTCAATCAAGAAGTGATAAAAGTGGTGATGTTTAATCGCCAGTTTTTAAAAGATAAGATTAAACCGGATTTATTAGTGACCATCACAGGAAAGTGGGATTTGGGGCGTCAAATGATCACGGCAACAGAATTAAGGTTTGGGACAGTAGAGGGACGAGGGCTTGAGCCAGTGTATTCACTTAAAAATGATATCCAGCTCAAAACATTTCAAAAAATAATAAGACATGCTTATGATACTTATGGAAGTGAGCTAAATGATGATTTGCCTCTCTTTTTACAACAGCGTTATCGGTTGATTCCATATAGCGATGCAGTTGAATTTGCGCATTTTCCACAAAATAAAGAACAAGTGAAACAAGTGGAACGCCGTGTGAAGTATGAGGAATTATTAAAGTTCCAATTGCGAATTCAATACTTACGCTTAAAAACGAAACAGGAGCGCACAGGGGCACAGAAAGTCTTTGATGAACAAAAGATAGCGGCATTTGTTAAAAGCCTGCCATTCGACTTAACAGAGGCTCAAAATAAGGTGTTAGCAGAAATTAAATCAGATTTGTTAGAAGGAAGTCGAATGAATCGATTGTTGCAAGGAGATGTTGGATCAGGAAAGACAGTTGTTGCTGCGATCACGCTGCTATCCGTCATTTTAGCGGGCTATCAGACGGCTTTGATGGTGCCAACAGAGATACTAGGCCTTCAGCATTTTAAATCAATTAGGCAGATGTTTTCGATGTTTGAGGAGATTAAGATTGAATTCTTAAGTAGCTCGATTAAGGGGAAAAAGCGCAAAGATATTTTGGACCGACTTGCAAGTGGAGAGATTGATTTATTAATTGGGACGCATGCGCTCATTCAACCAGAGGTTGTGTATCAAAAATTAGGACTCGTTATAACAGATGAACAACATCGTTTCGGTGTGAATCAACGAAAAATATTACGAGAAAAGGGTGAGTTTGTGGATGTGTTGATGATGACGGCCACACCGATTCCTAGAACGCTTGCGATATCGGCGTTTGGAGACATGGACGTATCCGTCATTAATCAAATGCCATCAGGGCGTAAACCGATTCAAACATTTTTAATAGATAGTGATAAATTAACGCGCGCACTTGATTTTGTCGATCATGAAATTTTAAGTAAGGGGCAACAAGCCTACGTGATTACGCCATTAATTGAGGAATCTGAGCAATTGGATGTCGAAAATGCGGTAGAAGTTTACATGAAGTGGCAACAACATTTTGAAGGGCGAGCTAAAGTTGGGTTAATGCATGGACGATTAACTCAGGCGCAAAAAGATGAAGTGATGCAAGATTTTGCAGCGGGACATACACATATTTTAGTTTCAACAACGGTTATTGAAGTTGGGGTCAACGTGCCAAATGCTAATCTGATGTTAATTTATGATGCACAACGATTTGGTTTGTCGCAGCTTCACCAGCTGAGAGGGCGCGTCGGTCGTGGTAGCGAGCAGGCATATTGTTTACTTCTAAGTGATGCTAAGAATGAGAATAGTCTACAACGTTTAAAAGTAATGACAGAAACGACTGATGGATTTGAGATATCAGAATTTGATCTTAAACTACGCGGTCCCGGTGATTTCTTCGGTGAAAAACAATCAGGGGTTCCAGTCTTTAAAATGGCAGATTTAATTCAGGATTATAAAATTTTAGAAGTTGCCATGCAAGATGCCTACACGATGCTTTGTAGTGATGAATTTCAATACAACAATGATTATTTACCGCTTCGCATTTATTTAGAACAAACGGTAGGCAATGAAAGTCATCAGTTCGATTAAAGGCCGGAGCCTTGAGGTCTAAAAAATAGCGTATTAGGAAAGAAAAAAGGTTTGAATGTGAAAATTTCTTGATTTAGTCCTTCGAAAATACGAGAAATAGTTTATAATAGTAAATACGAGATTAACTTTATTTTGAAATGTTTAAATGAAGTAAAGTCAGGCTATAATTATTAATAGAGGTGAAATATATGTTTAAAATCGGATTAGATGCAATGGGTGGGGATTTTGCACCAGAACAAGCCATACTTGGCGCTTATGAAGCGGTAGCAAAATATGATGATATTAAAATAATGTTATATGGTCATGAAGATGAAATAAAAAAATATATGAGACAACCACATGAGCGTATTGAAATTGTTCATTGTGAAGAAGTGATTCCAATGGATATCAAAGATCCTGCGTTAGCCATTCGTAAATATAAAGATTCATCGATTGTTCGTGCGTGCCGTGATGCGAAAGCAAAAGAAATTGATGCCGTTGTTTCAGCGGGAGCAACAGGGGCATTAATTGCAGCAGGAACCTTGATTGTTAAACGTTTAAAGGAAGTGGAGCGCCCAGCATTAGCTCCGATTATGCCAACGATTAAAGCGAATAAATATACTATTTTATGTGATGCTGGTGCAACAAGTGAGGCAAAGGCTAAGTTTTTATATCAAAATGCGAAAATTGCTTCGATTTATGCAAAAGAAGTGTTACATATTGATAACCCAAGTGTTGGCCTTTTAAATATTGGAACTGAGCCAGGAAAAGGAACCGAGTTACAAAAAGAAGCGTATGAATTAATTGCAGCAGATGCTAGCATTAACTTTGCCGGTAACATGGAAGGGAAAACAATGATTACGGGTGATGTTGATATTATTGTAGCAGATGGATATTCAGGTAATATCGCATTGAAATCAGTTGAGGGGACATCTAAAGCGATCTTTAGTCTATTAAAAGAAGAATTAATGTCTTCTGTGCAAGGAAAAATCGGAGCCCTCATTTTAAAATCAACATTCAAACGTATTAAAAAACGTATGGATGCCTCAGAAGTAGGAGGAGCTATCTTGCTTGGTGTGACTGCACCTGTTATTAAAGCACATGGTTCTTCAGATGCACATGCCTTAATGAATGCCATTCGTCAAGCACGTGAAGCCGTTCGTCATGATGTCGTGACAAAAATAAGTGATGCCCTTAAAGTAGAAGAACTCGCTTAATGTGTGTCGGATAGTAGCAATAATTAAAATATTAAGTCGTAACAACCGATAAATATAAGAGTCTCAAGGCGGGACTCTTGTATAATAAAAAAAAAAGCGTTATAATAATTTTTGACTGATGTATGGAGGTGATGACACTGTCATATTTAAAAGATTTATCAACTTTTTTAGTAGAACATAATATTCCTTATAAAAAAATCGATGGATACGCGCAAGCTTTTACACATTCATCTTATGTAAATGAACATCGTCATTTAAAAATCGAAGATAATGAACGTCTTGAGTATTTAGGAGATGCTGTGCTTGAGTTAACGGTTTCTAACTATCTATATAACTTAAAGCCGATTTTATCTGAAGGGGAAATGACGAAGATTCGTGCGCAACTTGTTTGTGAACCATCACTTGAAACGTATGCTCGTAATTTATGTTTGGGAAAATTAATGCTACTTGGGCGCGGAGAAGAAAACTCTGGCGGACGTGAGCGTCCAACCGTTCTTGCTGATTCGTTTGAAGCGTTTGTTGGGGCTATGTATTTAGACTTAGGTTTAGATATTGCGTATAATTTTGTTCATGAAATTATTCATAAAGCCTATCAACAAGGTGAAGTGAGTCAAGTCTTTGATTATAAAAGTACACTTCAAGAATTAGTTCAAGCAGACTCTAAGAAAGCAATTGAGTACCGTATTGTTTCTGAAACAGGTCCAGCACATAATCGTTCATTCGAATCTAATGTTATGTTAGATGGAATCGTGTTAGGTCGTGGATTAGGTAAAACAAAAAAAGAAGCTGAGCAACAAGCAGCTAAGGGTGCAATTGAAATATTGGCGAAGCATCATACTGAATTCTAGTTAGTATGGATATATAAGCCGCAGTAATTTTTGTATCCTTTTAAAAATTTACTACGACTATTGAAAAGCGTAGTACCAAAGTAATTAAGTTTTATAACTTATTTTGGGTGATCTAGATTACTTTTTGGTTTGTATATAGGAAGGAAGAAGGCAAAACTTTATTTGTTTAAAGTATGGTTTTGCTTTCTTCTTTTTAATATTCTCTTTTAATAGATAAGTCTAGATAAGTTTTATACATAGGTATTACTTCTAACTAGACAATAGAATATCGTCGTATCTCCTCTGGATCAACGCGTACTAA
>JBOFCV010000117.1:0-4856 GCA_051646305.1 Turicibacter sp. | reverse complement strand
ATATTTATAGTGTGTTACGTGAAGCATTATATGAATTCCCAGTGTCAGAATTAGATATTAAACAACCTGCTTGGGTTGACGCATTAAGCGATGATAACTGGCTAAAAGCAAGATTATTACGTATCATCAATCAAAGTGTAAATGAATTCTATAAATTACGCGATATTAACTATTTAGCAGAAGAGTTAAAAGGAGAAGATATCGTTGAAGATTGTTACATTAGTCATTTAGATGCAGGAATTGGATTAGCCGAGCTACAAGTTAAGGTTCCAGATGCATTATACGATCAAATCTTAACGGAACTTGTAGGACCAATTACGGATAAAGCGGATTTAATGCGTTTGCTTCAAGACTATGCCACAATTAAAGAAGAATATGAGCCGATTGCTTCAGCATTAAAAATGGTTAAACAAACAGGTTATGGAATTGCAACACCAAGTGTATCAGATATGTCATTAAATGACCCAACTGTTGTTAAACAAGGTGCTCGTTATGGGGTGCGTTTAAAAGCTATTGCTCCATCAATTCATATGATTCGTGTAGATGTTGAGTCTGTATTCGAACCGATTATTGGAACAGAACAACAAAGTAAAGATTTAATTGAGTATATCTTAAAGGATGCGGAAGAAAATCCATTAGCTATTTGGCAAACAGAAATCTTCGGTCGCTGTTTAAGTGAAATCGTACGTGATGGAATTTCCGCTAAATTATATACAATGCCAGAAAACGCACGCGTGAAATTACAAGAAACATTAATTAAAATTGTAAATGAAGGTAGTGGCGGATTAATCGCAATCATGCTGTAATGAATAACTCTCCTGATATTCAAAGTTCTGAATATCAGGTTTTTTTATAAATTGATGAAATAAAATAAAATGTATTGTTTAAAACGAATCCGTTTTGTTCATTATAGTTATTGAAGGTCCTACAACTCGCTTCAATAAGTAAGAGTGGTAATTTAGAGTTAAAATAGTAATAGAAATTAGGTAAAATCAATAAATCTAGAAAATATTTCAAATAATTGTTTGCATAGGTTGAACCCATGTGGTAAACTTTAACTTGCAATAAAAGTCTCAGGAGGTAATGAATTATGAATCGTTCACAATTAGTAGATCAAATCGCAGAAAAAGCTGAATTAACTAAAAAAGATGCTGACAAATTTTTAACTGCTTATATTGAAACAGTAACTGAAGCTTTAAAAAGTGATGATAAAGTTGCATTAGTTGGTTTTGGTACATTTGAAGTACGTGAGCGTGCTGCACGTCAAGGACGTAATTTACATACTGGTGAAACTATCGAAATCGAAGCTAGTAAATACCCTGCTTTTAAAGCTGGTAAAGCTTTAAAAGACGCTTTAAAATAATTCTTTTTAAAAAAGATTTATTTTAATTATCATCTAAAAACAACCTTACCTATTTAGGAGAGGTTGTTTTTTTTTATCCAGATAAGGGGGGGGAAATAATTATGAATAGAAATATTATATTCACTCGAAAATACTTAGTGGTGACCCATCAATAAACCATGCTATAATAATCACATAATCGTTCATAATAGCATTATCAGTTAAATGGATAAATAAATATAAAGGTTAAAGAGGTGCATGAAATGAGTATCCGATTTATTTTAGGGCGTTCAGGGGTAGGAAAAACAAGATATATATTAAATGAAATTAAAACGATGTGTGACGAAGAACCACAAGGTGATCCTATCTTTGTTATTGCACCTGATCAAATGACGTTCCATTTAGAGTATCAATTATTAAAACAAGCTAAGTTTCCAAGCTTAATGCGCGTACAAGGGGTTAGTTTTACAAGGTTAGCCTATCGTGTGTTACAAGAAACAGGTGGTCTTGTTCGCTATCATTTGGATGGTGTTGGCATTGCGTTATTACTTCAAAAGGTCATGAATGAAAAACAGGATGATTTGTCATTATTTCGTTATTATGCGAATAAACCAGGATTTATTAATAAAATTAGTGAAATGATTTCTGAATTTAAAAGTTATCAAGTCACACCGGATATTCTAAATCAGCTAGTTAGTGATGAGACAGTAACTAAAAGTATGTCGATGCAATCTATAAAAAAAGTTAAAGATATCTCCTTATTATATAAAGAATTTGAATCTCTAACGACAAGTAAGTATTTAATGAGCGAAGACTACTATACCTTATTAATGGATAGTATTGCGGGTAGTGAGATGATTTCTCAAAGTGATTTTTATATCGATGGCTACCATCTGCTAAATAAACAAGAAGAACTTATCTTGATTCAATTAATGAAGTATGCAAAATCAGTTACGATGGTATTCACACAAGATGTACAATCAGAGTTAAGTTACTATGAGATGCCAACCCGAACGATTAATCGTTTAAAAGAGTTAATGGAAAAAGAAAATCTGAGCTATGATATTCACGAGATCACACCTCCACTTTATCGCTTTAATACATCAAAAGCATTGAGACATTTAGAAAATAATTTTCAAAAGCTTCCCGTGATGATGAGTGAAGAAGAGGGGATATCATTTTTCCAAGCACCGAATCGACGACTAGAGGTTGAAGAAATAGGTGCTCGAATTTATGAATTGGTGCATCATCAAGGGGCTGCCTATAGCGATATTGCCATTTACACAAATGAAGCGAGCGCTTACTATGAACTTTTTAATGCCATTTTCCCTAAATTTAATATCCCGATCTTTTTAGACTACACAGAACCTATGATTCATCACCCATTAATGACACTGCTTTACCACGTGATGGATACATTCATTAATCAGTGGCGTTACGAGTCTTTATTTACGGTAATTAAAACTGGATTGTTAATGAATATTGAACAGATTACATCTGCTAGCCACTATTATAAGGCATTTCAAGACTATCAGCGCCAAATTGATGTGTTAGAGAACTACTGTTTAGCAAGGAATATAAATAAAAAACAATGGACTCAAAATTTTCCATGGGAGTATAACCGATATCAAGGTCTTAGTAGAGGGTATGCCAAAACTGATGAAGATGTTGTAGTTGAAAAAATGTTAAATCGTCTGAAAGTTGAAATTTATGAACAATTATCACCATTTGAAACTGAATTAAAGCAGGCAACAACCTATTTAACATGTTGTGAAGCCATATTTACATTCTTAGAAAGGTGCCAAATTCCTCAGAAATTAAAATTTTTAGAAGAGAGTGCTACTTCGTTAGATGATTTGAAGCAAGTTAAACAACACCAGCAGGTTTGGAATAAAATTCTGGCTCTATTTGAACAAATTGTAGAAATCGGTGGAGATGAAGCGGTTACGCTTGAAAACTTCGCTACGGTCTTTAAAGCGGGCTTAGAAGAGATGTCTTATGCAACGGTCCCAGCACGATTAGATCAAGTTTATATTGGAGAGTGTCGACGTGCCCGTTACCAGTTGACACCAGATTTGCATGATGATACCCAATTTGGAATTAAGCATGCCTTTTTAATTGGTGTAAATGAGGGGCAAGTGCCTAAAATTCCAACTGAAAGTAGTTTGTTAAATGAAGTAGAACGTGAACAACTTCGTGAGATGGGAATTGAGCTAGCAGCAAGCTTAGAGCAATCATTAGCAGATGAAATGTTTATCTTATATACGGTTTTAACTTCTCCCAAAGAAACATTGACGTTATCATATGTGAGTAGTAATGATGATGGAAAAGAATTTCTGGCCTCACACATTTACACCCATCTACGTGAGATGTTTCCAAAGGCGTTAGAGGCACATATTACAAGAATGCAAGTCAATGACGTGTATGACCACTTAACGACCTTAAATCAGTCAGTTCCACAGGTTATTGCCGCATTAAAACAAGATCCTGAATTAAAAGGTTATTATCAGCCCCTATTAGATTATTATAAAGACCAACACGTTGTTTTATCACAATTGGTAGACCGTATTTTACATTACGATAACGCAGTTAAACCATTAGATGCCAATACAACACGCGCTATTTATACAGAAGAGATTGCCGCGAGTGTTTCTCGAATTGAATTGTTTAATCAATGTGAGTTTGCACATTATGTGCGCTATGGATTACAACTCAAAGAACGTGAAGCGTACAAAGTAGATTTACCTCAAATAGGGGAACTATATCATGAAGCACTTAAACGAATTGCAGTACTTATTCAAAAAGAGAATAGAACATTTGCTGATTTAAGCGTAGATGAATGCTTAACCTTATCCCGATTAACAGCAGATGAATTAAGTGATAAATTATTATATAAAATTTTAAAACAAAATCGTCGGATGTTGATGTTAAAAGAAAAGTTAACTCAAGTGGTCTATAAGACATTGGTCGGTCTTAAATATCAATCTAAGAAAAGTGATTTTAAACCCTTATTTTTCGAGTTACCTTTTCAAAAGAATGCCAAGTCCGGCATTAATATTAAACCGAAGTCGTTGCCAAATGGTTATCAGTTAGCTCTAAAAGGAGTCATTGATCGAATTGATGTAGCCAAACCCGCAGGACGTGATGAAGCTTATTTAAGAATTGTTGATTATAAATCAAGTGATAAAAAAATTGAATTAGATAAAGTATATTATGGCTTAAGTCTACAACTGCTGACGTATTTAGATGTGGCAGTATCTAATGCGCTTCAATTAATTGAGATTCCCGCCGAAGTGGGAGGGATGTTGTATTTCCATGTCCATCGTCCATTCTTAAGTGAAGATAAAACAGATATCTTACGACATGATCAGTTAAGCGAAGAGTTGGCAACGCTTGAAATGAAAGAATATAAAATGTCAGGCTATTTACCAAAGGATTTAAGTGTTGCCCATTTAAGTGATATAACGCTTGAACATACATTAAAAAGTGATATTTTACAATTAACAATTAAGAA
>JBOFCV010000031.1:0-4884 GCA_051646305.1 Turicibacter sp. | reverse complement strand
GTATAGAAAAAGTTAAAGCTAGGTACGTCTATATTGTTTTGTTAGAACGAAGAACAATTAAAAAGATATAAGTTATGGTGAGAAAAAAGTTAAGGAAGGCAATTCTAATGACCATTTAGCATTAGGGGAAAATCAGATGGAGGAGTGAAGGAAATGAAACAAAGAACAGCAGATGCATTATTGTTATTAGTAGCCATTATATGGGGAGGCGGTTTTCCTGCCGTAGGATTAGCACTGGATTATGGAATATCGCCTTTTCAATTAATTGGACTACGTTTTGTGGTGGCTTTTATTGTGATGGTTTTGGTCTTTAGGAAACACTTGAAACGAATGGATAAAACAACCCTGATTGCCGGAAGTGTGGCAGGGGCCTTGATATTTGTTGGATTTGCTTTTCAAACCATCGGGATTCAGTACACAACAGCCTCGAAAAATGCGTTTATCACCTCAAGCTATGTTTTATTAGTTCCGTTGATGAATTTACTTATTTTTAAAAAGGGAATAAAGGGGAACCAGTTAATAGGGATTGCTTGCATGATGATAGGAATTAGTGTTTTATCGCTAGAGCGTGATTTTAGCGTGAATATTGGGGATGTCTTAACACTAATCGGGGCCTTTGGATTTGGTGGTCAGATTATTGCAACGGGATACTTTGCGAATAAATGTAATTCCTATTGCTTTAATACGGTTCAAATGGGAGTGGCAGGCCTTTTAGGGATGATGTGTGCGGTTAGTTTTGAATCCTTACCCCCGTTTACACCACAAGGTGTGTTAGCTGTGCTATATTTAGGGATATTAAGTACACTAGTCGCATTTTTGCTTCAGGCAATTGCTCAAAAATATACATCTGAAACAAAAGTAGGGTTGATTTTATCAACTGAAGCCGTATTTGGAGCCGTTCTTTCGGTCCTTATTTTACATGATCCGGTAACCTGGCGACTCTGTTTAGGCGGAGCGATTGTCTTTGCTTCAATTATCATCATTGAAGTCAATCCATTTAAAACGAATGTTAAGGAAGAAAGTGACTTAGATATTGACGTCCCATCACCAAATTTAAGTGAGATAGTTCCTCAATTTGAAGTAGAGAAAAATGAAAGTTAAACGTATAAGCATCGGCAGTATCCTAGTGTGTTTAATGCTTTGCTTTGTATATCATCAAAATAAAGCCTTATCCATCACCCAAATTCCAATCGAATCAGATGACATTCCATCTGCTTTTGATGACTATAAAATCGTCCACTTATCTGATTTACATCATCAAACATTTGGTAAGAATCAAGAAAAACTGCTGCAACAGATTCAAAAAATAAATCCAGATATTATTTTTCTAACTGGGGATTTGATTGATTCTAAACGATTAGGTGATGAGGCAAGCTTAACGCTTGTGAAACATTTGGCAGCGAATTATCCTATTTATTTCGTGACAGGTAACCACGAGGCGTGGTCAGGGCAATTCACAACGCTTAATAAAAAATTGGAAAAAATGAGTGTGAACGTGTTAAGAAATGAAGCTGTTGTGTTAGAAAAGGGGCAAGATCACATCTATTTGTTAGGCATTGATGATCCGTCCTTTCAAGCAGGCGCCTATGAGGATCGTGTTACCGCATCTAATCTATCAAAGGCGATGGCAGATGTTTTTAAAGATAGCTATACCATTTTACTGGCTCATCGACCAGAAGACTTAGATGTATATGCACAACAAAAAATCAATTTAGTCTTTTCAGGTCATGCGCATGGTGGGCAATTTAGACTTCCGTTTATAGGCGGCTTAGTGGCGCCCAATCAAGGGTGGTTCCCGGCGTTTACAGAAGGCGTGTATTCAAAATTAAGTACCAAAATGGTGGTGAGTCGGGGGTTAGGTAATAGTATCATTCCGATACGTCTGTTTAATCGCCCTGAAATAGTGGTGGTCACACTGAGAAGGACGATATAAGTTTTTTGTGGGCATATAAGGGTCAAATTTTGGCTCTTATATGCTTTTTTTATGCGAATCAGCCAATAAAAAAGATAAAATTTCATAAGTTTAAAGGTATAAAATGAGTGTCACGTGTTGAATATGCGAAGTAAAGTAAAAATATTCATCGGATTTGCACATTTAGTTCATATTTTTTTAAAACCAGATAACACTAATCAGTGAGGTGAAAGAAAAATGAATGCAAACGAAATGAATAAAATACAGTGTCGATCTGATTTGGCACTTGAAGCAGTGGAACAAATTGTTGGTGAAGTTGATCATGCCCAAGAGAATGGGGTTAAGTATGTTGAAGATGTAATAAATGGATTAAAGGTAACGTGTATTGATGTTGAAAAAGCAGCTGAAGAAACGGTTGGAAAAAAGGCTGGACGATATATGACGGTTGATACGTCATCGATTGTGAGTCATGATCATGACCAATTAACGGTTGCCATGGAAGTCTTTGCAAAACAATTTAAAGAATTGCTTGCGCACCGTGAAATCAGAGATAATCATACGGCACTTGTCATAGGACTTGGAAATGATCATGTGACACCAGATGCATTAGGCCCACTGGTAGTAGATGAGGTGATTGTAACCCGCCATTTATATGAACTACGCCCAGATGAAGTGGATACAAATTATCGTGTTGTTAGTGCGTTAGCACCGGGTGTCATGGGGATGACAGGGATTGAAACGTTCGATGTCATTGAATCACTTGTGAATAAAACAAAACCCGATTTTTTAGTGGTTGTAGATGCCCTTGCTTCACGTTCGATTACGCGTGTTAATAAAATGATTCAGATGACAGATACAGGGATTGCACCAGGTAGTGGTGTTGGAAATAAACGTAAAGCAGTGGATGAAGAATCGTTAGGTATTCCTGTGTTTGCCATTGGGGTGCCAACAGTTGTAGACGCAGTATCCATCACAAGTGATACGATTGATCTTTTATTAAAACACATCGGTAAATCATTAAAAGAGGAATCCCGTTCGTATAAAAAATTGGTTCCTAATTCAGGAATGGTTCGCCAACAATACAAAGAAGAAGATTTACCTAGTGATGAGTTAAAGCAACAATTTATGGGGCATATCGGATTATTAACAGAGGACGAAAAACGACAACTTATCTCAGAAGTGTTGACGCCGAACGGATTTAACTTGATCGTAACGCCAAAAGAAATTGATACGGAGATGGAAGACTTAGCAACCCTGATTTCAAACGGGATTAATCGTGCGCTTCATCAAAATATTCAATTTAGTTAGGACTCTTCCATAAAACAACAATTAATAACACACAATATTCGGTATAATAATTTCATAGTAAGAATAGTTTAGTTGTAAGGGGAAAAGTAGATGAACTAAACGATACATTTACTTTTTTTAGGTCATAATCTTGGGGGTTGGGGATGAAGTCGAGATCGAAGAAAAAAATGAAGAAAATATCAAAAATAGCTCCTTATTTAGTTGCTACCTTATTTGTAGCAACATTAGTCAGTACACAATTTTTTAGTTTGTTTTATGTTAACCAAAAAGAGGCATATGAAAAGCATGTGAATCAAGACGTCTTGTTGTCGAGTATTTTTGATTTTTCAGTTCCCAGTGATTTTATTTCATTAGTCTCTAATTTTCAAAAGTATTTCACTGAGATTATGACGAATATTGACCTAAATCAACTGTATTCATTTTTGAATGATGGCTTTGCATTTATTCAAATGGATCGTGTTGATCACAGTGCAAATGCAGCAACACCTGATAAAGATTATAAATATAATTTTGTAAGTAATACCTCTAACTTAGATAAACGTCCAAATGAATTGACAAAAGATCCACTTGTCTATATTTACAATACCCACACATCAGAAACCTATGAAAAAGATGTGGTGAATGTAAATTTAGGACGTAAATTGGGCGTGATGGATGTATCTAAGATGGTTTCTAATAACCTGGATTCATATGGGATAACGAGTTTGGTTGAAATGAGAGATGTGACTGACTTATTGCTCACGAATAACTGGAATTATTATCGCTCGTATGAAGCATCACGCATGTATCTAGAAGACACGGCAATGGAATATGAGAGTTTAGGCTATTTTGTTGATGTGCATCGCGATTCAGTGGGGCATAATAAGACAACGACAGAAATAAATGGGAAGTCCTATGCCAAAATTTTGTTTGTAGTGGGGCAAGACCATCCCGGATATAAACAAAATTTACAGTTTGCAAAAGCAATTGATACCTTATTAAATATGAATTATCCAGGGCTTTCAAAAGGAATTATGGAAAAAGGCGGGGAGTATACGAATGGTATCTATAACCAAGATTTTGCACCCACCGTCATTTGTTTAGAAGTTGGCGGAGTAGACAATACACAAGAAGAATTAGCTAATACGGCAGCGGTTATTGCAGAGGTGTTAAATGAATACATTCAAAGCAATCATTAATCGTTGTCAAACGAAGTAATGGATAGGGTTAAATATGGGGTGAAATGGAATGAAAAAGCGGTATATGGTGTTAATTTTGTTTCTATGTTTTATGTTTGGTATGACGTATGGCATGAATTCAACTACATCAAGTCAAGTATCAGCAAAAGTCAATGATGTGACGTCACAGATTAGTCAGTATGAAAGTCAATTGTCGGATAAAGAATCAACGTTTATTCCGCTAAGTCTTCAAAAGCGGGTAGAAAATGAGTCCCAAGTGGGTACTGACGTGACAGGTGTTAGTCATAATAGTATTTCCAAATTCGGACAAGATGCAGGGGAAATGATTAAAAATGGCGTGAGAGAAACGCTTCGTGTTGTGGTGAAATGGTGCGATAAATTAATTTCTGAGTAAATTTAAAAGCTATTTAATCATACGTATTGTGGTTAGATAGCTTTTTTAATGGATCAAAACCAACAAAATGAAAGGATAGAAAATAGGTCAAT
>JBOFCV010000009.1:0-5701 GCA_051646305.1 Turicibacter sp. | reverse complement strand
CATTCTTAGCCGGGATGATCGGATCTGCGGTCGCAGCTTTTATCTCAGTGGGAAGTAATGTAATGGCCAATGCGATTGGTATCGGTGGATTACCAGGTATCTTATCAATTAAACCAGCCAGCATGGGAATGTTTGCAGTTGCCATGGTCGTAGCAATTGTTATTCCGTTTATTATCACCATTATCTTAGGTAAGAAGAAGTTAAAATAATAAATAGATCAAGATTTATGGATAATCTTCAATCAACTACAAAGTAGGGATTGGAGTTATCCTTTCTTTCATATTAATTTGAATAGGAGTGAGCAGCATGAAAGATTTAAAACAAAGTGTCGTCTATCAAATTTATCCAAAATCATTTAATGATTCAAATGGTGATGGAATGGGTGATTTAAAAGGGGTTATTGAAAAGTTAGATTATTTACAAGAATTAGGTGTAGATTATATTTGGTTAACGCCATTTTATGTGTCGCCACAAAAAGATAATGGTTATGATGTAGCAGATTATTACAATATTGATCCAAGTTTTGGAACGATGGAAGACTTTGAGGTTTTAGTTGAAGAAGCTAAAAAACATCAAATTGAAATTATGTTAGATATGGTATTTAATCATACCTCTACTGAAAATGAATGGTTCAAAAAAGCAATGGCTGGTGATGAAACGTATAAAAACTTCTATATTTTTAAAGAAGGAAATAAAGGACAGGTCCCGACTAATTGGATTTCAAAATTCGGTGGCTCGGCTTGGGAATACGTTGAAAAGTTTGATGAATATTACTTACATTTATTCGATGTAACCCAAGGGGATTTAAATTGGGAAAATGAAAAAGTTCGTCAAGAAATTTATAAGATTGTAAACTTCTGGTTAGCTAAAGGAGTTAAAGGGTTTAGATTAGACGTTATTAACTTAATCTCAAAACCAGATGAGTATATGAATGACTTAGAAGGAGACGGACGCCGTTTCTATACAGATGGACCACGTATTCATGACTACTTAAAAGAGTTAAATGCGAATACATTCGGCAAAGATGACTCAATTATTACGGTGGGGGAAATGTCTTCAACAAGTGTTGAAAACTGTATTAAATATTCAAATCCACAAGAAAAAGAATTATCAATGGTCTTTAACTTCCATCATTTAAAAGTAGATTATGCTGCAGGTGATAAGTGGTCGTTAATGAATTTTGATTTTAAAATGCTTAAAGACATCTTTAAAGAATGGCAAGAAGGCATGCAAGCAGGAAATGGATGGAGCGCCTTGTTTTGGTGTAATCATGACCAACCTCGTGCCATTTCAAGATTTGGAAATGATACAACTTATTTCAAAGAGAGCGGTAAAATGTTAGCAACGAGCATCCACTTCATGCGAGGAACGCCATATATTTATCAAGGTGAAGAGTTCGGTATGAGTAATCCCTACTTTGATTCTATTGATCAATATAAAGATGTTGAATCGATTAATTATTTCAATATTCTTAAATCACAAGGTGTCGCGGAGTCTGATATTTTAGATATTTTAAAAGCTAAATCGCGTGATAATTCAAGAACGCCTATGCAGTGGCATAGTGGTGAACAAGGTGGCTTTACGAGTGGAACACCGTGGATTCCACTAGGTAAATATTATCAAACGGTAAATGCCAAAAATGCTTTGGCTGATGAAGATTCAATCTTCTATCACTATAAAAAATTGATTTCATTAAGAAAAAGTCATCCGGTTATTTCACATGGAACAATCGAAATGATATTACACGATCACTCTCAAGTATTTTCATATGTTAGAGAGCATGAAAATAACCGTTTAATTGTGCTAAATAATTATTATGATCAATCGACGACTGTAAACATGCCACAAACTTTGATTAACCCCAAAGCGAGTGTTTTAATCTCGAATTATGTGGATAGTGCACCGTTACAAGAAGAAATTGTGTTACGTCCGTATGAATCAGTGGCATATTATATTGAGGGATAGTCAGGTTATGTGTTAAAATAATTTGGGTGATGATAAATGGGTCCAAAGTATATGAGCATATATAATGATATTGTGAGTGAAATTGAAAGTGGAACTTATCAAGCAAATGATTTGTTACCTTCGGAAAAAACACTGATTAATAGTTATGATGTTTCAAGAGACACGATTAGAAAATCTTTAAATATGTTAGAGCAAAATGGCTATATTCAAAAGATTAAAGGTAAAGGCTCTTTTGTTTTAGATCGAACAAAGGTTAATTTCCAAGTATCAGGTGTCATTAGTTTTAAGGAAGTATCGACTAAGTTAGGTAGAAATTCCCAAACTCGTGTTGAGGTTTTAGAATGTAAATATCCAAGTGATAAGATGTCTAAGAATTTAGAATTGGAGTCGACTGATAAGGTGTGGAAGGTTGTTCGTTCACGTGCGATTGATGGTGAAAAAGTGATCTTAGATAAAGATTATTTTGTCGCTGATATTATCGAAGATTTGCCTATGTCAGCTTGTCAAGATTCTATCTACGAGTATATTGAAAAGGAACTTGGTTTAACGATTGCTTATGCAAAAAAAGAAATTACGGTGCAAATGGCAACTGAAGAAGATAAAAAGTATTTAGATATGAAAAATTTTGAAATGATTGCGGTTGTTAAAAGTTTTACGTATCTAGACAATAATAAATTATTCCAATATACAGAATCTAGGCATCGACCAGATAAGTTTATGTTTATCGATTTTGCAAGACGAATTGTTCAATAAAAGAGAATGGCTATCTCCGTGTGGGGATAGCCATTTTCTTTTATTAAGGAGGGGGATTAAACCAGCATGAATTAAATGGTTAGAGACATTAACTCCGCTATAGTTACTTATTTGTAACTATCTAACAAATTAGTACGATATTGTAAGTTTTGATAGTTAGGGCTATACTGAGTGGGTAAGTCATACTTAGTGAGTCATTTATAAAAAGATTGGGAAGTATAAGGTTGTATGGTTTATTAAATAATTGAAGTTATTAAACGAGATGAATAACAAAAGGAGATCAAGCGATGTTAGAAAAAAATAAGGTATTAAATAATGGCGTTGAAATGCCAATTTTGGGATTTGGAACATTTAAAGTTGAAGATGGAAATACAACGGTTGAGGCAGTTAAGACAGCTCTTGAGTTTGGGTATCGCCATATTGATACGGCAGCTATTTATGGTAATGAAGTCAGTGTAGGGCAAGGGATAAAAGCAAGTGGGATTTCCCGTGAAGAAATTTTTGTCACAAGTAAAGTTTGGAACGCTTTTCAAGGGTATGAAAAAACATTGAAGGCCTTTGATAAAACATTATCTGATTTAGGATTAGAATATTTAGATTTATATTTAATTCATTGGCCAAAATCATTAAATATTGAAACATGGAAAGCCATGGAAGAGTTATATGAAGCAGGTAAAATTCGTGCAATTGGTGTTTCTAACTTTAAAGAGCATCATTTAGAAGCGTTAATGGCAGAAGCACGTATTGTGCCGATGGTAAATCAAGTGGAATTACATCCACAGTTAGCGCAACCCGAGCTTTTAGCATTCTGCGAAAAGCATCAGATTGCAGTTGAAGCATGGGGACCCTTGATGCAAGGACAAATCTTTGAGATAGAATTAATGAAAGAATTAGCTTCAAAATATAATAAATCAATTTCACAAGTTGCCTTACGTTGGAATTTACAACGCGGTGTGATTGTAATTCCAAAATCAATTAAGGCTCATCGTATTGCAGAAAACTTTGATGTGTTTGATTTTGAAATAAGTAAAGAAGATATGGAACGTATAGCAACATTAAATACAGGAGTACGTATTGGACCGGATCCGGATACCATTACATTCTAGAAAATAAAAGGAAATAGAAAAGGAGAAAAGTACGTGCGCGTTCTTTTCTCCTTTTCTATTTGTTAAGGGTATTGAATGATAAATTGCAGTGTGAACGAGGTGGGATAAAGATTTATCTGTATCGTGATTTTATAAGAAGTGAGATGCGTCACTAGGGTAGAGCAGCGTCATGCTAAAAGGATTGGTGTGGATAACTGATTTGTTCTTGTTGCTATTCGTAGGTTCACCTTTATTTGTATTTTCATGAAGTGGAGCTTGCTAATGGTGAGGATAAAATAAAACCACCAGAAATCAATTCATGTTTATCTGGCGGCGGAATCGTGACATTATCTAAAAAGTAATTTTTGTTTAATTGGCTAGGTTTAAATGCTTTACCTTTTGAGTATATGAAATAAATAACCAGCTATTTAATACAATTAAGGAAATAATCATCATAGCGGGGATAACCCATAATGTGGATATTGTGATCATCCAACTGATTATAAGAAGAATAACCGATAGTAGTGGAGACAGGATATAATATGCTTTTTCATTGTATAACCAGCCATAAGGAAATAGATGAGCAACGGTAATAATGGCAAAGAAGATAATCATAAATTCTGGCGCTGCATTAAAAGTGAAAAATAGAATAGGAAAATACATGAGTTGGGCTAAATTCAGGTAAAGTCCTAACATCCCAAGGGGATGATCATTTGTATTCCAATCTGATTTAATAAGTTTGGAACATAATATAGCTACAGGAAACATGATCCCTGTGCTAAAGAAGGTAAATAGATTTTGTTGCTCTATTTCGAGTGGAAGTAGAAAAATAACTAAAATAATACTCCAAATAAGTGTTGCGGATAAAAGAAATCCTATTCCATTTTTACAACGTAGTGATAGTTCATTTTGTAAATGAATCAAATTCATTTCAGTTCCCCCTTAGATTCTAAAGTAACGCGTATAGTGCTAGTTTATTAATGTTTGTGGAAAATAATTCCTATTAAAGAATATCACTTAAATAAAAAATAGATAGGACTAGGGAGGAACTGTGATAGTACAGTTAGGTCGTATTATTTGTTAATTATAGCATCGCTTAATCGTTGTTAGATTAGAACAACTAGTTAAAAAGTCTTGGAAGGTAAACACCACTTCATAATCTGCATGTAGTTGAGCAAACTAAAGGTAATTTATGTTGGAATGGAGCTAATTAGGGTGAATATATTAAAAGATAAATCTGTCTTTTTAGAAACAGAGCGTCTTATTTTACGGCGAATAGATGAGCAAGACTATAAAGATTTATGTGAGATGCTACAAGATTCTGAGGTGATGTATGCTTGGGAAAAAACGCTGACGGATCAAGAGGTTCTAGAATGGATTGAAAAAATGCAAAAGAGATATGAGCTAGAGGGTTATGGTTATTTTATGGCAGTGGATAAGAATAGTGGTGAAGTGATTGGGCAAATTGGGTTGATTAAAGAAGAAGTAGAAGGTGTTGAATATGTGGGACTTGGTTATATGCTAAAGAAAAAGCATTGGGGACAGGGATTTGCAAAAGAGGGATGTCAAAAGGTAATTAAATATGCTTTTGATAGATTAAAGGTTGATTCAGTTAGCGCAGATATTAGACCAGAAAATAAAAAGTCCTGTCGTGTGGCGCAATCATTAGGAATGGAGGTCATCGGTGAATGGTATAAACACGATGAGCATAAAGTAAGGTGTCATCATATTTATTGGATAGGAAAATAATAGGGATTTAATTTACATCTACTAGATAAAGTTTATATAACTTGGGATATTTCATTATATGGCATAATATTTGATTTAAATGGATATATTTTCACAATAATAAGAGTTAGATACTATTTTAAATAAAGAGGGATATGATGAGAAAAATA
>JBOFCV010000002.1:0-4965 GCA_051646305.1 Turicibacter sp. | reverse complement strand
GGATATAATCACGAACTCATTTGGGGTGGCATAAGTGCATCGTTAATTCGTCAATCTCGAGAGAATCTAGATGACAACCGTTTTATGCTTGCTGTTGACTTTCCGCTGGATATGAATGGTTATACCAGACTTGGCACCGCAATATCTAATGGGGATAACGAATATGGGAGTATGCAAACATCCCTGAGTGGTAGTTATGGGGCTCTACAACAGAACTCATACCATGTTTCTGAATCGAGAAATATTAGCGGACCGACAAATTATAGTTATGCGGCAAGTTTACACCATAAAACTAATTTTAATGAGTTTGGACTTGGTCTAAGTCACGGCGATAATTATGAAAAACAGTATTTATCGGCTAAAGGAGCCGTTCTTATGGCAAATAATGAAATATTATTTAGTCATGACCATCCTGAAACTATAGCTATAGTTTCGGCCAAAGGCGCGGAGGGGGCGCTAGTTAATGGTAATGCACAGGTAGCAATCAATGATAATGGCAATGCTATTCATGAGCTCACACCCTATATGAATAATACACTTAGTATTGAACATGATGATACTGATTACGATATAGATGTTGATAATGGACATCGCATAATATCCCCTAGACGGGGGGCAATTATTGTTAGTGATTTTAAAGTAACTCGTAATCGTTTTATTTTGCTAAAAATTACTGATAAAAGAGTTTCTTTTGGTGCTTCAGTACTTAATCATAACAATGACTTAGTTACGCAAGTTGCACAAGGCGGGTTGATTTACATTAATGCCAAGGATAAAAATTTAAAAATAAAATTAGATGATGCTAAGTGGTGCCATCTTGCTAACGTTGAGATAGAGGATGCCAAAAAAAATATTCATCTCAATAAATATCAACGGCCAGTAAGTGTGCCATGTAGTTGAGGTTGCAAAGCTTGATTTTTAAATATGGGTCTTTAATAAGGTATGCGGTTGTTATTTTCCTTTTTTTCTCGGGACTAGCTCGTTCTATAGAGTGTCCAGGGATAGATGTAGGGAAAACTTATAAATGTAACTTTGGTACGCCAACAGTAACAGGTAATAAATTTGAAGTGTTCCAGAATGTTGCATCTGGAAGCAAAGTTGGTAATATCAGTTTCACTATACCTTATCACTGTAATCTTAATAGTCAGTTGGTGCTTTCATTAGCGATAGACGGTCCACAAAGTGCTCAAAGTGACGTTGGTAACGTCGCATACTTTACAACAAATGTTAACGGTATTCTATTGAGGAGTCAGCGTGCCAACGAGCATTTAACACAAGGGGGTATCTGGGGTAGAATACCTTTTGCGGTACCTCTTAAGGGCGTTCGCTATCGCCATGACCGCCCCTATGAATGTATATCAGGTGTTGGAAGTGTTAATCTTGACGTATATTATTTCCCTGTGGATTCTAAACCGATTGATGTCGGGGAGTATAATGTAAGTTTTATTAATTCTCCTAGAATTTCAGCCACAAGATGGTCTAACTCTTCTCATGACCATGATAGTATTGTTACTACGCATCTAAATAGCTTTCCATTAAAGATAAAAAAAACACCTTGCCATGTTAATAACCAAGATTTTTCTCTTGGACTCTTTAATGTGAATGACATAATGGTAGTTAAAAATGCTTCTATCTCAAAAAGTATCAATATAAAGTTATCGTGCGAATCTGGGCCAGCCAGAAATATAGAATATAGTTTTTCGAGTCAGACCATAATTAATCCTGGAGGTCTTGTTGACGTTGAGAAAAGTACAAATTCAGCGGAGGGGGTTGCTTACAAAGTTGAACATATGGTCAATGGACAAGCGTTCAGTGATATTGAAATGAATAGGAGGGAGCGCGTAGTTGTTAATGAAAACGAATTATCACCTAGTATTTATTTGAGAATAACTCCAATAAGGAGAGGTGATATCAAGCCAGGGGTTGCCAATATACATCTAACTCTAACGCTCACACATAATTGAATCATAATCTATACTAGGAGTTAATGTTGTGATAAAAAAAACGATTTTTGTCGGTATATTGTTTTTATTGAATATCTTTTTCGTAGATATACGTGCGGCCATACAAATTCATGGCACCCGTTTTATATATAATGAGGCTGATGCCTCTGCAATAGTTAGAATTACTAATGAGGGTAATTATGCCAGTTTAGTTCAGACATGGATTGATGCCGGTGATTTGCTGATGCAGCCGGGGGAGGATCTCTTACCTATATCAATCCTACCACCTATGGCAAAAATAGAGGCGAAGCAAGGGCAATTATTTAAGTTGATCTATACAGGGATTCCCTTGCCAAAGGATAGAGAGTCAATTTTTTGGATTAATGTACTTGATATTCCAAGAAAAGTACTTGATGAGAAAAGTTCAAATTTGGTTAAAGTGGCCGTACGATCTAGAATGAAGATTTTTTATCGTCCTACAGGATTAATGTACACGCATCAAGAGGCGATAAATAAGTTGCGCTTCAATATAGATAGGAAAAAAAATATGCTAAGGATCATTAATGATGGAGCGTACCACTTAACTATTGAAAGCGCAAAATTAGACGGCTCCGTTCTAGACATTAAGTCAATGATATCTCCGTTTTCTCAAAAGGAGTATAATATTTCAGGTGTTGCCTATCCCCTAAATGGGGCTGAGCATAAAGTGGTTTTAAATATAATCGGTGACTATGGACAAATCATTTCATCAAGTTTTTCATTTAAAACTGTGAAATAAAAACCCCGTTCAATTAATGATTGTTAGATATTTTGGGATGCTAAAATTTGTTCTGTGAGAAAGTAAAAGAAAAATGCGATGACGTTAATCGACACTCCAATGAGTACAGCGAATGCATCAGATACTGCCGACAATTAGAGATACCTAAATTTAACGTTGGGTGTGAATATATATCAGCTAATAATGTATACTGTGGTGAGACATTGAGGTGTGCACCTCAAATGGGGTCTGATGAAGGTGTCGGGCTCATTAGGAGAGCAGTCATGATGGCTATGAATCAATCTGAGCTGCAATGTAATTCCGTGATGTTCATATGTCAGGAATCAAAAAATTCTAAAGACCTCGCTTGCCATGCTAACAATTTTACTTGTAGTTGTTGCTTTTGTGATCTGGAGCAGATTTTTCTAAACGTAGGCATTGATAAAATAGAAAACGTGCAATATATATTATCTTCATTAATGAACTTAAATGTCAAGGTGTGTGTTTTTTTTGACATGCTCTCTATCTTAAATAAGGATGGGTTGAAAAAAGCTTGTGTATTGAGTGAATGCGGTGTATCCGTCGGTATTAGTGGATGTATTGATATCGACAGCATATATGATCATATCTTCTCATCAAATATTTTCGATTTTATTGAAATAAGCTTGCCTGATAACATGAGTGACGCTTGTGTTTATAATCGACTAAAGGATAAAATTCTTTACTTAAAAGAGAGCTTTGGTGTCGAGACAGTTTTAAATGGTCGGGGTGCTAGTATTAATGCTTTAGGTGCTACTGGATGTTGGGGGATTGTTTGTTGTTATCAATGTTTTTGGGGGCGCGATGTTAGGAACAAAAAATTTCAATCGCCGATATCGTGACAAGGCGAAAATATATACATTTACATTAGTGTTTTTTTTGTTATTAGTGGATATAATATTCCTTGTTAATGTTTATACTAAAAATCATGATGCGTTACGTGAGCAAGCTGATAATGGAGAAAGGCAATTAAAGAACGAGGTTAAAAAGATCTTGGATGAGGTTCGTGTTGCCGTTGAGCTTATCGCGGTCAATGATAATGCAGATTTGGCTTGCCATGATTTAAAACCACAGCTTTTTGATGCAGCGATACAGAATACATATGCTGCAATGTTTTATGTTATCAATGCTGATGGTAGCATTTGTTCGCCCCATAAAATCAGCGTTCAGTTACATCGTTTTTTATCTAATGATGATATACTAAAGTTAAATGATGGTATTCATAAAATCGTTGTGAGTGAGGATGATAACAACAGGTTCTTCATGTTGCTATCTAAACATATTGGTAGTAAGGTTTACGTCGGTGTCATTAACTATATTTACGTCATAGATGACATAGAGGATTACAATCGCGCTGGTGATGGAGTTAAATATAGTTTAAAGGTCTTGGGTGATGACATAAGTCATAGTCCTAACTATGTAGATGCTCAAAATAATAAAGGTGAGATTGGGGATTATAATTTAGCTATAAATTATAATCTTACTCATGATATGAACTACCTGTTTCTATTAGATAATAAGTTATCCATCTCTTTATTAGTTTTTTTTAATTTTTGTGTTATTTGTTTTTTATATAAACTAGCCCCTATAGTTAAAGAGTATTTTTTATATATTGATATTGTTGCAGGATGTAAATATAATGAATTTACTCCATATTTGCAACCGATAGTAGATAGTGGCAATAATAATGTTGTTGGGTGTGAGGTTTTGGTTAGGTGGAATCATCCACTTTATGGCCTCATTAGTCCATTAGAGTTCATTCATGTCGCTGAGCAAAAAGGACTTATTATAAGGTTAACTGAGAATTTAATGGCTCAGGTTGCAACTAGCCTTTCTAATGAAAAAGAACTTAGAGAATTTAGTGTCAGTTTTAATGTTACATTAGAGCATTTGTTATCACCTACTCTAATTTCTGCTTGTCAGCACTTTTACTCTGAGTTTATTGGTGAGTCATCACCTAAAATCTGTCTTGAAATTATCGAGCGCAGTTCATTTGATGATTATAATGATGCTGATATTCTTGCTGCAATGAAAAGTCTGAATGGCATTGGTGTCACTTTTGCTGTTGATGACTATGGTACAGGTTATTCATCATTAAAACATATATACTCTGAGTGTATTTCAGTTATTAAAATTGACCACCACTTTGTAAGACATATAGTTCACAGCACAATCGCAAGTAAAATTGTAATGAATATTCTTGATCTTGCGAGTAGAATCAATGCA
>JBOFCV010000551.1:0-2608 GCA_051646305.1 Turicibacter sp. | reverse complement strand
TTGTTTTAAGTTCATCGTCAGCTCCTGTTTCTCTAAAATCATTCACCAGAATGCTAAGATAAGAGCCAAAACTACACATGTATGAATCATAATTCAATATGTGGTCCATCAATTTAAAGTAGAAAACTCCCAATGTTTTTAAATATTCTGAGCCATACAGACTCACAGCTCTTGTTATTTCATACTCATATGCTTTATTAAAAACATCCCTATTCCCCTCAATAAAATAATCATTAATGAGCTCACCAAGATAGTTATAAAAACTAAACGATGAGTAATTTCCACAATAAAATCCTTCAGGATGCTCCTTGAAGTCGTACATACTAGAAAAATCAAGTGAATCAGTGCAATAACCTAGTATATATTGAGTTTTAACATAACTTACTCGAATGTCATCTTGCCTAGTGCAAACTTCACCTATATAAGTCAGAACTGATTCTGCTTTTTCTGCTTGCATTTCACCATTATTAATACCATTCACCACTAAATCAAGTAACATATTTATGATATGGGAATTTGCTAGCTCACAGCTGTCTATATAAGAAATAAATGCATCAATCATTCTAATTTGAACAGTCAAATCCATGTGAAATATATGTGAGGCAGGAATATTATAAAAACACAAATACTTAAACAAACACGTATCCCCGATATCTTTATTTGGATACTCTGATATAACTTTAATCACACTATCTGCATCATAATTATGGTGACAATCTTGAATCAACAAAATATCTCTGTACGTTTCATCATAAAATTCGACAAACCCATCTATTACCTCTAAAACCCCATGAACTTTGAACGCATCTGGTAGAGCAGAAAATTCTCTCCCTGTTAATGCCTTACTAAAAAAAGATGCTTTTACTCTTGATGTACTACTTGCCATGTTCTTGGCCAAAAATAACAATGCATCTTTGCAGTCGCACTCTTCTATCTCTGAGATTATTCTACATTTATCCTCAAGGATTACTTCTAATATTTTGTATTCACTATCCAATTCATCAACTGAGTAACCAACACTAATCAAATGATAGAACTTCCCTATGGCATTAATTGAGCTAAGTCTTTGCCTTGGGTTTAACCTTATCTTATAAGCCGCTTGATAATGAGCTATGACTTCACTGTATTTTTTATCATCAAGCATAGGTATTTTTAGCTCTGAGAAACTCAAATCTTCTCTATTTAAATTAAACAAATTGACATGATTGTTATTGCAGTCTGTTTTTATAGTCCTAACAAATGAATCCGTGCAACTTAATACAAAACATACTTTTTGACGAATAATTCTCTCAATCTCAGATATAATATCATCCCTTTCAAGTCTTTTAACTTCATTCAAACCATCTATAAATATTACAATGTTTTTTCCGGCAAGAATTTTACACGTTACATCATCTACGGTACTAGCATCAGATGCTATATTTAAATAGCTTACAAGGCTATGTTTCAAATGTTGAACAATTCCATTTCTTACAGTTGATGCACGCATAAAAAGAGCATTGCGTCCTTTCAACATAAGTTCATTGAATACATGACAGAGAAAATTTGTTTTACCTGATTGAGGAGGTCCTGAAACTAGTAAAACGTCGTAACATCCATCGTATTCAACACCTAAAGAAACATATAACTCATTACAGTGTTTTTTAGCAGAACTAATATCCCCACTTAAACGTTCAATTTCAGTCCTGGATAACTCCATACATATATAATTAATAAACAGACTATCTTTTGCTAGAGTTGATATAGCCTCCGACTTAATCATCTCATATTCATTGCCTGCATAATGAAAACCACCAGACATTATATTTGATATGTCAATAAAACCAATATTCTCTTTGGTTAATGAGTTATAAACCTCACATTCAGTTCCGTTAGTTACAACGACAATAGGAGCCATATTCCCCTTAAGAATCCGAGCGTAGCTCACAGCCTGATCAATGGCATCATGTGTGATTTTTATTCCTGGAGCTTTCACTTCAAAGAGAATTAGGTTTTTTCCAGCTTTAGACTGAACTAAAAGATCATACCTACCAAATCGCTTACTATCAGATTGGCCATGACCGACTTGGAAGACAACTTTTCTTTCTATTTGAATTTGTCTTTCCTGAATGCCACGACATCGCAACCACTCATAAACAACTTTTGTTCTTACTTCCTCTTCAGTCATATTGCCTTCCATAATATTTAAAACTCTCTATTTATTAAAATGCGAGAAACTAAATCATATAAGCTAGAACAAGGCTTACTATATTGATATACACCCTATGCTTAGATAGAGAACTAGTTCTGTATAGTCTATCCTAAACACCTCAGCATCTATCAAAACCAAAAGTACTATTATGCATCACTATCAAAATGGCTCAATCCTATAGCTACTTTCGTGCGTCATGTTCTGATACAGACGTGATCGCCCCCTCACTTCTTCTCAGGCAGCCCGCCAAACGTCAAATGCAATCTTAGGGCTTGTTTTTGCCTAAGAGTAAAAAGGATGAGTTTGAGAGCGAATTCGCAGACTCACTCAGCTGATATTTTAACCATTTCTGTATCAGTACAGCGACTACCGCCACTAAACTCAAACTTACGTCACTATAAGTTCAGATGAAGAATG
>JBOFCV010000545.1:0-1899 GCA_051646305.1 Turicibacter sp. | reverse complement strand
AAAACTACAATAAGTTAATCGACGACTTAAACAGGGCTTCTATGAAAGTTCTAGAAGAAGTCTCAAGTAAAACATCGAAAAATGTTTGAAAAGGGACAGTAACTGGTGATGCGGTTATGTTTCTAGAAACGAATGTAGTGGATTCGGGCCTAAGATGGAGTGTAACCCATAAAGGCCAACGGAAATGGAGTATCTCCCAAGATGTTGAGCCTGATGGGAGGACATGTGATTAAAAACCACATACTGTTCCACCACAGTATTAGTTCCAAAAGAACTATAGATAATTATCTACCGGACTAAAACCGAAAGGAGTCATCCGGATTTAGTATTGTATAATAATAAAAATGAATTATTATTTACTTAGTAGGAATGCTGAATAGATCCACGAAATGGATCAAATATTCAATAGCATTACAATATACCAACCCCATATAATAACCCTTATATGGAATAGGTACCTACTAAGTACTACGAAAGTAGATACAGTAGGTATCACTAGTTCAAAAAGTTAACAGAAAAACTGAAATTCTGGAAAAACTGAACTAGCACTGGTATATTGATATTATCTATAATGTACTCCTAAAAAGATACACATAAATAGATGTATATTACTTTACATCTATCTATGACTTATCACGTGAGACCTGGACTGATGAGCGTCGTCGAAACCGTGGAAGTGACGAGCCCGGTTTCCTATAGGTCTTTCAGTCATGTGGTAATTGGTTTATAACACCATTACATTAGTGAACATGCTAAAATTTGTTAAACTCTAACTTTGTTACTGTCTAACTAATGTAAAAAGTTATACGAGCTGTTGAATGATTTTAAACTTTAAAAATCATAAAGTCGACACTAAGTTCTAATCTCAGTAATTTAAAGTCTACAAAATAGACATAAAACCAAACTACAAAAACTAAAATTTAATAATACAAAATATTGTTATAACTTAGTTGCATAGTTCTTATATGTTTATTTTTGAAATTTAAAATTTAAATAACTTAAAACAAAGTTATAACATAATTATTCAAAAAATATAGTATGTAAAAAAATTTAAATTTGTCACTAACGAAAAATCAGCAAATTGATAAAAATCAAATATTGTCAAAAAGCTGAAACTATGACACAAAATGTCATAAAAAGTGTTTTTAATCTAAGCAGATTAAAAGTGTGAATGTGACACATCCCGCTTAAAATTCTAAAATTTTGAATTTTGTATTTTTAACACAATGAAAAAATTTAATCGTTGTTAATTAAAAAATAGATCAGTCTCGAAAAGAAAATCTAAATAAGGGGTAAAAAATAAACATATAAAGAAAAAAATCCACTATCCCCATGGAGATTGAAAACGTGGATGAGGCGATAATAGTGAGAAAGATGAAGTCACTGTTGAAAATGAAAGATAGTGGACTGATTTCTATAGCCCACCTTAACCAGGAACAAGTCATAGCCGCTACGGAAAGGGTACTGCAATTCCCTGACCCTGTGCCGACAAAGCACATGTGTTTCCGTAAGTTTGACGAGATTGAAAATCTCTTAGAAAACGCGGTGAAGAATCTGTTCCGCCAATTGAAAGGTCTACAGCGGACATGTGACCAGGTGGAACAGAGTGACAGTACAGGCGACGTCCTGAAGGTAATGCTGTCACAATTCTTCATTGACAGACTGGAGGAAAATGAACTCAAAAGCCTACGTGAACAAGCCACGCATCTACAGGCCGGAGTTCAGGCTGCGAAACGGAGAGTAGCAGCATCCTTGGTGAATGAACTTGAGTTCATAGTGGAAAACTATGATATAGTTCTGGCTATTAGACTAGTAGCAGAATGTTTTGAAAATAGGGTTGAAATAACAACCGAAATCAAAATTTCTATTTTAAATTATGTGATGTCCTTGAAAAACTTG
>JBOFCV010000524.1:0-4233 GCA_051646305.1 Turicibacter sp. | reverse complement strand
TAGGTTTTTTGTTTCAGGATGTTTATGAGATGGCGATTGGCACCTTTGGGATTGGTGGCGGAGTTATTGGATACGTTTTAGGATATATTATTTTACTAGTAAGACAAAAGAAATAAAGCTTTTATAATTAAAGCTGATATCCTATCTTTTAAAACAATCATCGAATATAATTCGATCCTACTTCAATAGAAGATAAGAAACGTCTGATTAACTCATAAATTTTAAATTAAATAAAAATAACCTCTCAGCCTAGATAATCTAGTTTGAGAGGTTATTTTTATTATTTTCTACCACTTAACTTTGCTACAAGTGTTGGAACCAAGCAAAGGATCGTGGAGGTTATTAAGAAATAAGAAGTCTTTTCACTGGGAATTAAATCAAGAAAAGTCCCAATAGCTGTTATTGTTAACAATAAAATTCCCAGTACAGCAAGAATCCCAAATGGCTTAGCCATTATTCTTTTGTAACTATTTATCATCAGAAGCTCACCCCAATTAATACTCTTTTTTCATCACCACTTTAACTGATAGTTGATAAGAAACATAAGTCACTACGACTAATACGACAGGAATAATAATAGGTAAATAACGTAAAAGTGAATTAAGTGTTTGCTCAGATGGCATCGGCATGCCCATCATGGCCATCGTAAAAATTAGAAGAGTAGGAAGACCCATGACAACAAACATTAGCATTCGGCTCTTTTCAATCCCAAATTTATAAATAAGCGGTAAGATAATTAATAGCATCATAATGAAAATAAATCCGACAGCCCCAACACTCGCCAACATCTCCATAAAAAGGAAATTTCCTTTCATGATAGACACAACACTTGTTAAGATAAAAGAAAGTATCGTTCCAAATAAAACAAATAAATAACTGAGCACATATTTACTTTTAACCAGTTGTTGACGTGAGACAGGAAGTGAAAGCGCGTAAGCATCCCATTTAGCGTATTCATCATATGAAAATGTCGTTAGAACTTGCATGGTAACGAGCACGACCAGAACCCCCGATAGTGCGCCAGAATCCATCGTGAAAAAGAAAATCGTATAAAAAATAAGAATAAAGAAGAGGCTACGTCCTGTTTTACGTAGATTTAATAAATCTTTTAACATTAATCCTAACATTTTAAATCCCCCTTAATATGGAATAACATAAAATCTTCAAGTGTTGGTGCATCCATAACTAAATGATTATATTTATTTAAAATCACAGGTGCTTTTTTGACAAGAACTTCATAACTATGCGATAAGCAACGATGCGAAATCATGATGTTTTTATCCATTTGATTAAAATCAGATTCACCACATTTAATAATCGTATAGTCATTTAATAACGAATCCTTTGATTCAGAGAAAATCAGATTCCCTTTATGAATAAATGTAATATAATCAGCTACTTTTTCAAGATCTGAGGTAATATGGGACGATAGTAAAATCGAATGATCTTCATCCGCAATGAATTCTAAAAATAAATCTAAAATCTCATTTCTAACGATAGGATCAAGGCCACTTGTGGGTTCATCGAGAATTAACAATCTTGGATGATGAGAAAGAGCCGTTGCTAATGATAACTTCATTTTCATACCTTTAGAAAATTCTTTAATGATTTGATTTCTTGGAATGTTGAATCGTTCTAAGTAAGAATCAAATAACGGCATATCCCATTGCGTATAAATATGCTTCATCATAAGCGAAATATCTTTTGGCTTTAATTGTTCTGGAAAATGAGATTCGTCCATGACAATTCCGATCTCTTGTTTGATTGTTAATTCGTGTTGAGTCATATCAAGTCCAAAAATGGAGACAGACCCCTGGTCAGGACGAACTAAATTTAAAATTGATTTAATGGTTGTACTTTTCCCCGCTCCATTCGCTCCAATAAGACCGACAATATATCCTTTTGGAACAACTAAGTTGAGCTCATTTAATTGAAAGTTTGAATACTTTTTACTAATTCCTTTCACTTCTATTGCGTTTTCCATTGTTACGCCTCCTCTGTGTAAATAACGCCTAAAATTTCAACTAATTCCTCATAACTAATTTTACAGCGTTTACTAATCTTGCTTGCTTCTGATAAGTGGTTTTCAATAATTCGTTGTTGCTCTTCTTTTAAGAATTCAGGATTATGGCTCGCAATAAAACTCCCCTTACCGACAATCGTCTCAATGAATCCGTCTCTCTCTAAATCCTCATAAGCACGTTTGGTTGTAATGACGCTTATATGTAAATCTTTTGCAAGCAAGCGCATCGACGGAAGTGAATCGCCCTCCTTTAATAAGCCGCTCATAATCTGCTGTTTGATTTGGGTTGTAATCTGTTCATAAATCGGTTGCTTACTTGAATTGCTAATAATAATGTCCATGTCATCACCTTTCTAATTTAGAAGTTAAAATGTTGATACTTTGAAACTTCTACTCATGCGGTAGGTCGTTTTTTGTGTATATATTGTGTATACTGTATATACACAATATATGATGATTTGATTGTTTTGTCAACACTTTTAAAATTAAAAGTGATTTATTTTCATCAGAATAAACTGAATCACACTAATTGGTTTACATTCCATAAATTAGATGTTACAATTCGAAATTGTTGAAGATTGTATAAATTTTTAAAAATATAAGAGAGAGTAGGGGAAACGATTGGAAAACACATCAGTGATTAATAAAAAGACATCACTATTTTTCTTAGCATGGCCAATCTTTATTGAATTAGTATTGCAGATGTTAGTTGGAAATGTCGATCAATTCATGTTGAGTAAGTATTCACAAAATTCAGTTGCCGCAGTTGGGAATGTTAATACGATTATGAACTTCCTAATGATTACATTCAGTATCATTACGATGGCCATTACCATTATGGTGACGCAATATCTAGGATCTAACAATAAAGAAAAAGTATCAGAAATATACACCGTTGGAATTTTTACAAATCTACTATTTAGTGTGGTTGTTAGTTTGGTTTTATTAGTTGGAAGCCAGCCTATTTTTAAAGCACTAAATATGCCCGTAGAATTAATGGGGGAAGCAAAGATTTATACACAAATTGTAGGAGGATTTATTTTCTTACAAGCCCTGGCCTTAAGTTTTTCAGCAATATTTAGAAGTAATGGTTTGATGAAACAAACAATGTACGTTTCAATTATTGTGAACATTTTAAATATTATCGGAAATGCTGTGTTACTAAACGGGTGGCTCGGATTTCCGCAACTTGGAATTACTGGTATTGCGATTTCAAGTGTATTTAGCCGATTTGTAGGCGTTGTCCTGATTGCCTTTTTATTTATTAAAAAAGTAGATGGAAAGATTTCAATTAAGTATTTACGACCGTTTCCAAAAGATACGTTTAAGCAGCTCATAACGATTGGATTGCCAGCAGGTGGAGAAAGCGTCGCTTGGAATATTTCACAGATGTTAATCTTATCGTTTGTTAATTTATTTGGAACTGTTGTGATTACAGCGCGTGTTTACGCGAATATGATTGCTTGGTTTTCATTTTTATATTCATCAGCCGTATCCCAAGCGAATCAGATTGTGGTGGGGCATTTAGTTGGGGCACGCGATGAAGATGGAGCCTATGAACGTTCAATTAAAACATTGGGACCCGCGGTGCTTATTACATTGGTTGTTTCAACTACAGTATTTATTTTTAGTGATCAACTATTCGGTATTTTCACTCAAAATGAAGAAGTGTTGAAAATCTTAAAAAGTATTACCTTTATTGAGATCTTTTTAGAACTCGGACGCAGTGTGAATCTTGTCTTAGTTCGTTCGATGCAAGCCGCAGGTGATATGAAGTATCCGGTTGTGTTAGGTGTGTTATCGACTTGGGGAGTAGCAACGTTATTTGCCTATATTTTTGGAATTGTACTCGGATGGGGATTACCTGGGATTTGGATTGCGATGGCATTAGATGAAGTATTACGCGCGATTATTTTCTATATTCGTTGGAAAAAAGGCGGATGGCGTGGAAGAGCGGTTGTTTAGCTATTATATATAAAAGGACTGTTTTAGGATCTAACCACTTAGGGTTAGGCTAAAACAGTCCTTTTTATTTATATAAGGCTTCGCTGATGACTTGACTGCATGGCACTTTCGTTTTTGCCTAATTTTATTAAAGGGCATTAAAACAATTGGCGTGTCCGCCAATTGTCCCATTATATAAATTGAGTCAACACTACAGTGCTATGCTTCAAGTTCTGATAGGGGTAAAGCTATATAGATGTTTTTTT
>JBOFCV010000516.1:0-4071 GCA_051646305.1 Turicibacter sp. | reverse complement strand
CATCATTTAGTGCAACAACAATATCATAAATAACGTTAACATCATCAGTTTCTACATAACATGTCTTCCAATTAGGCGCCGATGGCATTACAGAACACGCAGCAATTCCACTTGTAGTTGACGTTGTAAGAGGATTTGTCGCAATTCCCGTGATAGCGCCTCCGTTAAAAATTAAAATATATTTAGCAGTAAGAGTTTCTCCTTGGAAACTAGAACCGTCCCAATATCTTCTAACACCTGAACTTCCTGAAGTTACATCACGATACCAACCTTGTGGTAAAATAAAGTTGTTTTGATCTATTATTTGAGTTGCTGTTTCAAAATCTGGAGAATCAATAATATATGTAGTTAAAGAATTGTTTTGAGAACCTGATATTGCTAGATCTGTAATTTCTCCATTTAATTGTTCAATATCTTCATCCCATACTAAATCGACAAGAGTATTTGTAGAAGTTGAACATGTTGTCGGTACGCTAAATGTTGCTGTTGTACTATTCCATTGTCTCCAAACCCTTTGTCCATTTTGGGCAATTCTCATATAAAATCCAGAAGCAGCGAAATTAGTTGTTCCTGCAACATACAAATATACACCTGGTAAAGTACCTGGAGTTTCCCAATTTGAAGCAGTACCTCCATTCCAAGAATATTGGTTCAGTGTTGGTGTAATAATATTACATATTTGAGTTCCTCCACCATTAGTTACCCTATAAACTAAATCAATTAGTGTAGTTACTGGTGGCGGTGGTGGTGCACTTCCGTCTGCATTAACCCAAGTTAAATCATTTCTTTCTAAATAAACGATATGAACCATTCTACTTGCATATAATTCTACGTTACCACCTGAAGTGTCTAAGTCTATTGTATCATTCGGTGTAGGCGACGTGTTATTGTCTTCCCATATATTTGTGAATTGAGTTGTATATTGACCAACTCCACTATATACAGCTTCCATAGATATATCATAACCTCCAATTATTATTGGTGTATTATCTCCATTAGTAACTAGTTCCTGATCACCTCCGTTAGATGCAATAGTATAATTAAATGCGTTTAAGTTAGGCGTTAAATATGATGAAATATTAGTATCGAATTGCCAAGTTTCTCCGTTACATAAATACCAACCCTCAAAATCAGTACCTATTTTACCTCTACCATATCTATTTTTTAATGGTGGGTTTCCAGGATCTTGATTTATAGTTTCATTTAAGTAAAAGTTATTTGAATTAAAATCTTCCTCTCTAATTGAAATAATAGATCCAATTGGAAAATTTTCAAATACAGTTTTCTTATTTTTCCAATTCGTAGTACCATTACTATCAGAAGCGACTAATATAAAACCTTCAGTTGGAGTTTTATCATAAATAAAGGTATCATTAGATCTGAAGTGTGCTCCAGAATCTACAATTGCGCTTGACTGTGTTTGACCTCCATTATAATTATTTTGAGAAATCTTTATCAATGAGTATTTTAAATCATGTGCTAATTGTGGGTTTCCTAAGTTTCCAATTGTATTTAATTTAGTATTTTCTGAACCATGTACAATTTGAAACCCGGGATCTGCAGTTACAAATTTACCAATATGTAACTCAGTTTGATTTCCATTTACAAGAAGTCTCCAATCAGAAACCTTACCATCATGCTGTAGCCTTAAGTTTATCTTTGGGCTTAGCGGGTCATTAGTTACTTTAATATTTGAAAGCATAGAATATTGGTTGTAATCAGCAGGACCCATGTACAATGGATCTGTCGAATCAATACCAATTCTCATCACTAAAGAAGAGTACTCGATTGGAGTCAAGTCATTTTTCTTTGGGAATAAATACTCAACACTATTTATAGTATCATTATAGTAAATCCAATCATCTGGCGCAAATTGACCCTGAGGACCTTGATTACCTTCAGGACCTTGATAACCCTGAGGACCTTGTGCTCCTGTTGGACCAAATGGACCATCAATACCAGCATATCCCTGAGGACCTGGCATTCCACCGTTTGACAATTGAGTAAAATTAAAGTTAATCTTATCAATCTTGTCTTTAGACCACCAGGCAGTACTGTTTGGATCTAGGTCACTCTTAAATATTTCTTTAATATTAATAGCCATTAATTATGCTTGTATTTTCACATGGATTTTGAAATTATAAGTATACCCACGTCTTTTATTATATATCAGTCTAAAACTTAAGCCATCATTTTGATAACTTTGAATATTGAAGTTTGTCATTTTTGCAAATCCATCTTTTAAAAGTTCTTCAGTATTCAATACTGAAATAAAATTAGTTGCAAGATCTTTTCCTTCAATTCCATAAATATCAATATTTTCGATTATGAATCTCGTTGATATGTTAGCATTAGCGTATAATTTTAAATCGTCATCGATTGAAGATTTATCACCAAAAGAATTTAATGGATTTACATATTTCTTAAATTTAGTTTTTATTCCATCTTCAATAAGTTCACCTAGTATAGCATCTGGTAAATAAAAATCAGCAATAACTTGATATTCGTCTTCAAACCAATGTATTGTTTCTATATTTGTGTTATTGATTCTAATGCTATCAAGAGCTTCTAAAGTTTTTTCTTGTGTATTAGTAAATTTAGTAATATCGTAAGAATTTTTAACTTTCATAATTGTTGAAACCATGAAGTTTTTCTTTTCAACAGGACTTAAAGTACCGTGAGCAACTCTAAAATCTCCAGCAGGAAGTGACTTGATAAAAAAGTCTGAAGCATACTTCGATTTAAAAAGATTAATATTCTTTTTGTCGATTGCAATCTCTCCAATAACTGGATATAGTGGTAGTTTATCTGAAGTTTGTGAAAGTTTCAATATATTTTTTGAATCTTCATCATTAACTTTGTGATAAAAATAGTTGTTAATATATCCGTAATCAGATCTATTATTTTTATATGATTCAAAAGCTATTCCAGTCCCATTTTTTGAATTGTAAATAACAGATTCTCTACCACTGATCAATCCTAAAACTTTACCATCATAGATATCGGTGAAAGTTATTACATCATTAAATAATGGATTGTAATCTCCATTCATCCTTCTTAGTAGTGTAATATATCCACCATCTTCTCTGTCAACAATAATACTTCCAATTTCACCAGAAGATAATTGATATGCTTTTGGTCTTTCAGGATCAGTTTCAGATTTAATTATTGATGGTTTAATAACATCAACGCCAGATTCCACTGATAAAACATAATCATTTGTTGTTTCAACTCCATTTTTATCGATATTAATGTAATTAATTTCCTCAAATTTATTAAATCTATTTGCAAAATTATAAGCATTAACTTCATTTAACAAGTTAGCAAATTCATTTTTACCACCTTCATAGTATGTAAAAATATAACTAGATGCTGGAACTAATGAAAAATCTTGTGGACTTAGTCTAATATTTCCAGGAACCTCTTGTCCTGTATTTACATCAAATAAATATGGCCAACCTGAAACTAAAATACTTTCATCATTTAGAATACTAACCACTTTTACAGCATAAGTATCTCCCAACGCTGGAAAATATATCCAAGAGTATTCACCAAATTCGTCTGGCCTTACGTATTTTGTAAATTTAGCAGATCCATCAATTATAGAAGGTGCCGATGCTGTTAATATTGCTTGGTCATTTTGTCCACCAAAACTAGAATTTTGAAAATCAATATAGAATGGAATTTCAGTATTTAAAACACTTCCATTAAGTTCAATATCTTTTAGAGTGTACATTAAATAACGATCAATGTGATTAACATCATTTTCAACAACATTCATTCTAACAACAACACAGATAAATTTAAAGGCATCATTTTTAACAACTTCAACTTCAACTGAATTATTTGTAATTGTGTTTCCATGAGAATCAATATCCATATAGTATGAAAAAACGACTCCAAATTTATAATCAGTCACACTAGAATCCGATATAAATTCAGTTGGAACTGCATTTAAGTTTTCTTTTCTTTTTAAATATGAGTATCTAAGTCCTCTAAATACGGTAGAAGAATTTTTAGAGTTATTACCTTCATCAAATTTAGTCCATAGCCTTTTAACAGTATTATCAT
>JBOFCV010000445.1:0-12792 GCA_051646305.1 Turicibacter sp. | reverse complement strand
GTATGAGTTGAAAGTCCGATATGATTTTATCTATTAAGAGTAAAATGAGTTCGTGAATACCGCCTCAAAAAAAGGCGGTATAATAGTAGGTTTATAAACATATGATTAAAAGACTGCAATTTTTACCTCAACTTGTCAGGGTAAGTTTGTAGTTTCGACCTAGACCTTAAACTATTATCTCAAACCCCCTGGCTATGCTAGGGGGTTTGAGCATTGTCTATGTGAAAGTAAAGAATCACTTTATTAGTAGGGGAGGATTTTTAAAAAATTGCACGTGAAAACGTTGTTCACGCTAGTTCTTTGTTGAGCTAATTTAGCAGTATTTAAATGAATGAAAAGTTAAAAAGCAATCGCCAGTGATGTAGTGGCGATTGCTTTTGAATTTAGTTTTCTAAAGCTTCAAGATTATCTTTTAGTTCTTCATAAATAGATTCAATGATGTCAAAATCAACAGCTGCGATATAATAGTTTTCTAATTGGTCATGTAGCGCCTTAGCTTTTGCTAAATAGCTAACACCTTGAGCGACTTTTTCTTTATAGCGTTTTGCAATATTAGCTAATTCAGTGGCATATAACTCATCGGTCCCAGGTGTAATAAAAGCTTCATACGTGTCAATGATATGATCTGTTGATTTAGTAGGGAAATATTCATGTGGTGCGGTTGAATCAAAGAAACAAATAGATAAGTCAGGAATTAAAACCATATCTAACGAATCTGGATCAAATGAGCAATGATAAACTTCAGTATCATAGCCTAAGGCCTCAGATTTTTTTGCAATAGCACGTAATAAAGTTGATTTACCAGTTCCTGGGCGACCTTTAATAAAGTATCGTGATTCTAAGTTCTGAGTTAAATTTTGGACAAAATCAACTGAACCGGTCGGAGTAGAACCTCCAAAAAAGCGATGTTTAATCGTGGGTTTATGGTCAATAGCTGGATAATCAACTAAGGTATCTAAAATATGTTGGCGGAAAATTGGTGCTTTTTCAAAGTCCATGTGGTTGATATATATTTTTTCCCATTCATCATGAATCTCTAAAGCTTGTGCAAAATGTTTGTATAATTGACTATAGCAATCACTTATTTTAGAGCGAAGTGTTAAAATTTCTGTTGTATGTGGTTTTAGTTTAGCCCGATCCCAAGCTATTCCTAAATTAACGTATTCTTCAATAGCACCAGGCGCTGTCGGTTCGATGACATGAGGTGCTGTTCCATCAACAATTCCTGCGTGTAAAGAAGGAATTAATACGCCATCAATTGATTGGTTATCGGATGAGCAATGTAAAAAGTCAATATCGTAACCTTTTTCAAAAAAATAGGACCCAATGCGTTTCATTAACGTTGATTTCCCGGTCCCCGGTCCCCCTTTTAAAATATATAACGTTTCAATACCTTGTAAATTTGAATCGAAAAAATTATAAAACCCTTTTGAGCTATTGCCAGTTGCAAAATAATTTTTAATAACAGGTGCCATCTCCAATTCCTCCTAAAAATTCTTTATATTGATTAATCAAGATAGTTTATGTCGATACTTATTTAGGCGTGTCACCTTAATAAAAAAAAATTAGTATATTTTAAACGAGAGCATCATTTCATTTTTGAGTTGATCTGACTAAGATAAAAAGAAATGTGTATAATCTATTTAACATTAGTGACTCAATTGACATCCAAAGGGATATGAAATGAAACATTTACAACGTTAAAAACATGTGATACCTTTTATAGTAGTATATTTCATTTAAACAGACGCTATACACAACTATGTAGAATCAATTTGGGAAAATACAGGAGGTAACTATGTTGCTCATGACGCTTATAATCAGTTTAATAATGATTGGACTCATATCTTATGGAAGTGGGGTTCTAATCGAAAAAATAAAATTACCGTCCCTGATTGGAATGATGCTTGCTGGAATGATGATTGGACCGTATGTGTTAAATTGGGTGCCAGTTTCTACACTTGCGTTAGCACCAACGATTAAAGATATCGCACTTGTGGCTGTTTTATTTATTGCCGGCCTTGGAATTAGTAAGGCTCAAATGATTAAAATTGGTCGTCCAGCTATTTTATTAAGTGTCGTACCAGCCGTGTTAGAAGGCTTCACCATCGCGTTAGTGTCGATGCTGCTTTTAAATTTTACCTTTATCCAAGGAGCCATATTAGGATTTATTATCGCAGCTGTTTCGCCAGCTGTATTAATTCCCTCAATGTTGTCCCTCATTGAGCAACGTTTAGGAGAAAAAAAATCCATTCCCCAAATGTTACTTGTCGGAGCATCGGCTGATGATACGGTTGCGATTACCTTGTTTACAAGTTTCTTAGCACTGTATATGCAACAAATAAACGGTGGAAGTTCATCTTTTATGCAACAAGTTATTTTAATTCCAATCACGATTTTAGTGAGTTTACTACTTGCATGGATCATTGCAAATGTCTTGAAATTTATTTTAGTCCGTATGAATCAAAGCAATTGGGGGCTAGTTATTGCCTTTGGGATTTGCTTGTCACTTCGATTTTTTGAATCAGCCACACATGTTGCTTGGTTCAATTCGCTGCTAGCGGTTATGATGATTGGATTTTTCTTAAGAATGTACATCCAAGATTTTGCTTTATTTATTCAAAAAGGAATGAATCAAGTGTGGAAATACGGAAAACTATATTTGTTTGTATTTGTTGGGATGGCGATCAATCCAATGCTTGTTAAAGATTATTTCTTTATTGGATTTATCATGTTGTTCATCTCATTAAGTGTCCGATCAATAGGCGTTTTACTTTCACTGATAGGCACAGATCTAAATAAATATGAGCGTCTGTTTTGTGTGGTCGCTTATTTACCTAAAGCAACCGTGCAATCGGCTAAAGCAGGAATTCCCCTTCAAATGGGAGTTGTCGGGGGTGAAATTATGCAGGCCCTCGCGATTTTAAGTGTGCTTATAACAGCGCCAATTGGGGCGATTGGGATAAAGTTAACGGCACCCCGTTGGTTAGAACCTGCAATAAAAGATGAAGCATCTGTGGGGGAAAGGTAAATATATAAGACTTCGTATGTTCTTTGGATTTTCAAAACTATTACTGAGCCTCTCTGCCAAGCAATAAACATTTCACATTATTAGTTGCAGTACTGAAATCTTAAATACCGTAGGACCACGGGTCCTATAGTCTTACTAAAAATTTTAGAAGAATGAAAAATTTAGTCCGATTATAAAGCTACTTAGATTTTAGTTATGATGAGTATCTTTGGGTGATATAGGTTGTAAAAGCATTCACTCTAACCTAGGCAGGATGTCTTGATAACAGGGGATTTAAGCTTTTTAGGTTGCGCCATCGTATCTAGTTTGATTATAGGCTCGTAAATAGGCACATATTTTATACAATTGTTCCGTTGAATATTGCCAATTATTGTGTTAAACTGATGTGGTATGTCTCATCATATTTGAATGTAGGAACTAAAAATATAATAGTTAAAATAAAGATAGGTAAAGGTGACAAATATGTTTATTATTAATATGATTCGCGGGTTCTTTATGGCTCTTGCAGATAGTGTACCAGGAGTTTCTGGTGGAACAATCGCATTTATTTTAGGATTCTATGATGAGTTTATTGGCTCATTAAATTCATTAATTTCAAAAAATAGTAAAGAAGAAAAAATGAAGGCCATCACGTTTTTAGCTAAAATCGGAGTCGGTTGGGTGATAGGTCTTGTTATTTCAGTGTTCTTCTTAGCCTCTATTTTTGAAGAGCATATTTACAGCATTTCTTCATTATTTATTGGGTTTATCATTTTCTCAATTCCATTAATCATGCGTGAAGAACGTGAAACGATTAAAAATAAATACTTAAATATCGTTTGGACGGTAACAGGGATTTTAATCGTTGTTGGAATTACAGTTTTCAACCCAGCATCAGCAGGTGGGGGAATTGATGTCACTTTAAATAGTTTAAATATTGGTCTTGTTTTATACGTCTTTGTTGCTGGAATGATCGCAATTTCTGCGATGGTATTACCAGGAATTTCAGGATCAACGTTATTATTAATTTTTGGATTGTATACGGCTATCATTAGTGCGATTAAAGAAGTATTGACCTTAAATTTTGAATATCTTCCGATTCTTATCGTATTTGGTTTAGGGATTATTGTTGGGATTCTATCGACGATTAAAATTATTCGTCACTTCTTAGAGAATGCAAGACCTGCGATGATTTATCTCATCTTAGGGTTAATGTTAGGATCAATCTATGCGGTCTTTATGGGACCAACAACACTAGATATTCCACAAGCTCCTATGTCATTTGATACCTTTAACATCTTCTTATTTATTATGGGTGGAGCTGTCATTTTAGGACTTGAACAATTAAGTAAAGTGCTTGAAAAAAAATCTAAATAAAGTAAAAGAGGTCAAGAAATTATTTCTGACCTCTTTTTTTACACCATTAGTTATTAGTGTTAATCTAGTCTATTAGTTGAATAAGGCCTGTATAAAATAATTTTAAAATTTGTAAGAGTTGTATTAATTAGGTAGTAAAATCTAAAAAATAAAATAATTAACAGTATTTACTGATAAAATTAACGTATGAAGCATAAAATAAATCATAAAAACCAATAATATGTTATTTTATGGCATAAAAGAGCATGATGTTGAACTAAATTCAATCTAAATCATGATCAAGTAATTTTTGAAAGTTTGGTGCTATACAAGACGCCATATGTTATTTTTAGTTTTAAAACTATTAGTGAGGACAAAGATGTCTCAATATAAGGGTGCATAATCTGTATAGGTAGCCACACGAGATTTAGAAATAAAGTAGAGCAAAATGTTAAACAGAAGAAGAGGGAAAAAATGTGTTCAGTTAATCAAAAAAATCTTAGAGAACAAAAAGTTTTGAAACTATTAGTCATCGTGAGTTTTGCATTTGTTATGTTAGAGCTCGTGATGTCTGTATTTACAAAGTCGCAAGCACTCTTAATCGATGCTGTATTTGATACATCCGAATTTATTATGACATGGATTGCGTTTAAATTGTTGCCACTCATTCATAAACCAGTTAGTGAAAAGAAGCCGTATGGTTATTTACAGGTTGAGACGTTATTAGTTATCATCAAAGGCTTTATGATGTTAATTGTCACGCTCGGTATTTTTGTAAATAGTATTCAAATTATTTTCGATGGTGGAAGTTTGATAGAATATGATTTAATTGCCATATTCAATTTATTTTCAACGGTGATTAGCCTTGCTGTATTTGTCATGCTATATAAATCAAATCAGGGGATTCATTCACCATTATTGACGTTGGAAATGAAAGGATGGATGTTGGATGCCCTCATCAGTTTTGGATTAGGTATTGCCTTTTTGATTCCTCTATTAATTAAGCATCCTGTAATTGAACAACTGACACCGTATTTAGACCCAATCGTTTCTATTATATTAGGATTATTTATGTTGCCACTTCCACTGAAAACGATTGTCACTGGATTTAAAGATATCTTCTTATTTGCTCCAGAAGATGAAATTATGGATTATATTAAGCAGACGTCAGATATTATTTTAACAGAACATGGGATGATAAATATTGTTTATGATGTTTGGCGCACAGGAAGAAAAATATGGGTTTGTATCTATTTTACACCTGTAGAGGATACGATATCCGTTGCTCATATTTCAATGATTCAAGAGGAGTTAAGAAATGCACTCCATCCAGACATTCCAGATGTATCATTGGAGTTATTACCGAGTATTGAATAATAGTAAAAACCTCTTTCACGATGAAAGAGGTTTTTATTTATGCAGTAGTTAAACTTTATTCTTAAAGTGTAGAAGAAAGAAATCCGAAAAGTACATTGCGTTCGAATTTAAAATAAAGAATTAGGTTTGAATGGAAAAAATTTCTTACCCAATGTAGCGAAAAAAGAACGAAAGTGGTATGTTAAGTCATGAAGCGTGAGAGGAGGCGGAAATAATGAAAAAGTTAATAACATGGGGGTTAGCTATCTTGCTTGGGTCAACGTTTTCATATCAGGCACAGGCAGCTCAGGTCACAAGTGGAAACAATCTTTTTTTATTTGATCATACAATTTCATCGGAGATTAATGTATTAGGAGATGTTTATGCATTTGGAAATCTTATTAACTTAACTGGAAATACGGGTGGAGATATTTTGAGTTTTGGTTCTGTCATTCATGTTCAAAGTGATGGCATCGGGGGGAATATTAGAGCAGCAGGAAATGAAATAACGTTAAATGCGGGGACTGTTAAAAATATTACCGTTGCCGGGCAACATATTATCATTGAGCAACAAACACAAGCTGATGCGATTTATGTAGCAGGTGATGATATTCAAATTTTAGGAACTGCTAATGAAGTAAATGTAGCTGGAAATACAGTCTTCATTGATGGGGAAATTTTTGGAGACGTTGATATTTCATGTAGAGAACTAACGCTTGGAGAAAATGCAAAAATTCATGGCACCATTGAGGTAGAGGCAAAACAAGAGCCACGTGTTTTAGGAAACGTTGAGGCAAGTCAAATTGAATATAAATATCTTGACAATGATCATCATTTCAAGTGGAATGTGGGATTTATCAATATCAATCCATTTTTCAGTCGTGTGTATAGTTTTGCGTCGGCGATTGGTTTAACGCTTTTAATGGTTTTATTAGGTAAACCGTATTTAACACGCATCCAAATACAGTTAGTAGAAAAAGCTTATGTTCCGTTTTTAGTTGGATTTGGTGTCTTAATTGGCTTACCGATTGCCTCGATTCTTTTGATGATAACAGTTATTGGGATTCCTTTTAGTTTATTAGGGTTATTCATATACGGTATCTTGATTTATATGGCACCTGTGATATTTGGGATTACACTCGGAACGTTAGTGATAAAAGATCAAAATCCATATTTAGTGGCTTGTATTGGAACGTTAGTTCTCAAAATTATCATCTCTTTACCATTTATGGGATGGATAGTGGGATTAGCTGCGATTTTATTTTCACTAGGCTCATTTGTTTGTAGTTTTAGTCATCGTAAATAAATGAGATGATTTTAATCCGTCACACATCAGTCTGAGTAGATAGGTGTGATGGATTTTTTGTGTGGTTCTAAATAAACATACCTATAAAATAAACATAAATTTGGTATAATGAAAGAAAAGAACATAAAGGTAGGAACGACAATGAAAATATTAAATTTTGGATCATGTAACATGGATTATTTTTATGATGTCGATCACATGGTTTTACCAGGCGAAACGTTGAGTGCCAACACCCAAACGCTATCGTGTGGTGGAAAAGGCTTAAATCAATCGATTGCGTTAGCCAAAGCAGGGGCAGAGGTCTATCATGCAGGATGCATCGGGACTGATGGGGCGATGTTAAAACAAACACTAGAGGACAATCAAGTTAATTGTGAGTATTTAAAGACACTGCCAACCCCAACTGGTCATGCGATTATCCAACGAGATGCATTCGGTGAAAATAGTATCATTTTGTTTAAAGGGGCCAATTTTAATATTACCAGGGAAATGATTGATGACGTTTTAAGTGGTTTTAACGAGGGTGACTTTATCTTATTACAAAATGAAATCAATGAAATGCCATATATCATGCAACAAGCAGCAAAAAAAGGCATGCAGGTTGTATTAAATCCAGCACCGTTCCATCAAGAAGTTAAATCTTTTCCACTACATCATGTCAACTACTTCATTGTTAATGAAATCGAAGGTCACGAACTAAGTGGTGTAACGGAACCGAGTGAAATTTTGAAAGCCATTGCCACGCAATATCCAAATGCTCATACTATCTTAACGCTAGGAAGTAAAGGGGTACTTTATGGATATAAGGACGAAGTCATACAACTTGACGCGCTTAAGGTGAGGGCGGTTGATACAACAGCCGCGGGCGATACATTTATCGGATATTTCTTGTCAGCGATTGCCAAAGGGATGAATACACGAGATGCCTTGAAACTAGGGTGCCGTGCTTCAGCCATTACCGTTTCGCGTTTTGGCTCATCTAATTCAATTCCGTTTATGCATGAAATTAAATAAGAAAAATAGGGTGCCTCACTATAATTTAGAATGAGGCATCTCTTTTTTTATTGGGGTGAAAATTATGTCGGAAGATTTATTGCTTTCGATAAAACAGATGTTTGACTGTTTAGGTAAGACCCCCTATAATTAAAGTAGAATAAAAAGAGGAGTCAGTTCACTTAAAAGATATTTAAAATGGGAGTTGAAAATATGAAAATGATGCATTTAGGCGACTTGCATATTGGAAAAGTCGTGAATGGGATTTCGATGCTTGAAGACCAAATTTATATATTAAATCAAATCAAAGACTATATAAAAGTTCATCAACCGGATGCCTTGTTAATTGCTGGGGATATTTATGATCGTTCGGTGCCACCGGCATCAGCAGTCACTGTATTTAGTGACTTTTTAAGTGATGTCTTATTGAACTTAAAAACACCGGTTCTTGCTGTTGCAGGAAATCATGATGGTGCAGATTTAATTAGTTATGGTCATGAAATTTTTGGGAAAATGAACTTTCATATTGAAGGTAAATTAAATGCAAACATCAAAAAAGTAACATTAACCGATGAGTTGGGGCCTGTTAATTTTTACCTATTACCTTTTGCTGATTATGCTGTTGCACGTGATGTTTTAGAGAATAAGGAAATTAAATCTCTTCATCGTGCAACGGAGGCAATTCTTGCTAACAATCCGATGGATAATAGTGAGCGCAAGGTACTGATTACGCATGCCTTTGTCACAGGCGGAGGCGATGCACAAACTTCAGAGTCTGAAAAGAGTTTAGTTGTTGGGGGAAAAGAAGATGTTGCCCTTTCATTATTCAATGACTTTGATTATGTTGCACTCGGTCATTTACATGGGGCACAACGTGTCGGATCTAATAAAGTCCGCTATTCGGGAACGCCATTAAAATATTCGATTTCTGAAGAACATCATAAAAAATCAGTGACACTTATTGAATTGAAAGAAAAAGACGATTTAACAATAGAATTATTACCATTAAAACCGCTTCGCGATATGCGTACCATAAAAGGAACATTAGATGAATTAACTTCAACTAGTGAAGTGATTGGTAAGTATGATTATTTACGCGTTATTTTAACAGATGATGGGGAGTTAATTGAGCCGATGGCAAAACTTCGTGCGGTGTATCCAAATGTGATGTCACTCGAATTTAGCGCCAATCGTGGAAGTTTTAACTTATCAAATCTAACATCAGAAGCAAGAAAATCAAAATCACCAAGTGAGTTGTTTGCTGATTTTTACGAACATGCAAAAGGTGAGCCCTTAGGTGAAGAAAAACAACGCGTATTAGAGGAAACGATTAAACAACTGATAGGGGGAACTGAATAATGAAACCTATTTCACTTAAAATAACAGCTTTTGGCCCATTTGCTAAACCATGCGAATTAAACTTTAAAGACGATTTAAATGGACAAGATATTTTCGTCATTACAGGGCCAACCGGTTCAGGAAAGACCACCATCTTTGATGCGATTTGCTATGCGTTATATGGGGCAACAAGTGGAGCAACACGAAGTGGAAAAGAATTACGTAGTGATTTTGTTGATTTAGATGGTGATAGAACTGAAATTGAATTTACGTTTTCAGTTAAAGATAAACAATATAAAATTACGCGTGCCCCCGAACAACTTCAAAAGAAAAAACGAGGGGATGGGTACCGTGAAATTCCTGCTGCTATAGTATTTGAAGAGTTAGACTCTGATGCCTTGCCCCTAACAAAAGTAAATGAAGTGGCATCAGCAATTCATGAGGTCGTCGGGTTAACGGTTGAACAGTTTAGAAAAATTGTGATGATTCCCCAAGGTGATTTTAAAGATTTTTTAACAGCAAATACGGGTGAAAAAGAAGAATTACTTCGAAAAATATTTGGAACTCACTTATTCAAACAAATTCAAGAACAACTCGATAACACGGCTAAGGAATTGAAAAAAAATGCATTAGCAACTGAAAATGAAATTGTGGCCCAGTTTAAAAACTTTAAATGTCAGGAACAAGATGCGCTAAACTTAATGATTGCAAATAATGAACCTATTTCATCTTTAATCCAAGAAGCAGAAGTATCGATCACACAGGAAAAAAATAAAACAGCCACATTACTTGAAGAAATCAATGCGTTGAAATTAAAGTATAGTAAGCAAATGGATCATTATAACCAGGCAGTTAAAGTGGAAGAAAAATTTGTGTCTTTAGGCCGTAGTGAGTTGAAATTTAGTGAGCTAGCAAAGCAAAAAGATGAGATGAAGCAAATAAAGGAAACCCTTTTATGTGCTAAAAACGCCGAAGTGGTGAGTCGTGCCCAAAGTCATTACTTTGAAAAAGAAGTAGCTGTCAAGAAATCAAACGAGGCATTGGTGCAAGAACAATTAAATTTAACTAAATTAATCACAGCGTTTGATGCTTCAAAACTTGAGTATGAAAAAGTGGATGACTTGACGCAAAAAATTGAAAAACAAGTCAAGGTAATTCAAACGTTTTATAGTTACGAAGGGGACGTTATCAAACTCAATGAGCATCGTGAAGAAGTGAAGTTATTAACAACTCAACTAGATGACCTCATGACGTCGCTAGACTTTAAAAAAATATCGTTAGAAGAAGTTAAAGGTGTTGTTAACACGATTGAATCCATGCAACACTTACAAGCCCAATTAAAGACCCAAAATATTGAGCTTGGTCATGAGATGGACCAAATTAAAAGTATGGATAAGCAATTAAATCAGTTAAGTGATAAGTTAAAAAACTTGCAACTCACAAGCAAAAAATTAGTTGCGTTAGAAGCTGAGATGACAGTTTTATTGGCAAAGGTCGATTCTTTAAAATATAAGTATGATGAACAAGCGACGTTGTTTATGAATAGTGCTGCCATTACACTGGCGAAGGAATTAAAGATGGATAGGCCATGTCCGGTTTGTGGGTCGACCCATCATCCAAATTTAGCGCCAACGGATAAAGAAGTACCAACTAAAGAAGAACTTAAACATCTTCAAGTAAGTTATGAGGTTGAAAAAGAAAAACTTGATACATTAGCAAAACATGTCGCTTCTGATAAACAAAAAGTTAAGAGTGAAGAACAAAGTATTGCGGAGTCACTTGAAAATATAGCCACATTATTTACTAATCTTGATAGAGAAACGATCACGATTGAAACAGTTGTGCAACAGCAAGAGGTGTTGAATACGAGGTTATCTGATTTAACCCAACAGCTTAAGATGCAGCACACACAATTGCAAGAAGTGGAACGAAAGTTACAAGGTGCCATTCAAAAAAGAGCAACACTTGAGGCACTTGAAAAAGAAATTGAAAACATACAAAAAGATTATCAAGCTAAAACAGTGGCCAAAGCTTCTGCGCAAACATCTGTTGATGATATTTTGATGCGTGTTCCAACACAGTGCCAGGACTTAATCAATTTAAGAGTACAAATTAAGGTTGAAGAACAGCAAAAGGTTCAATTAGAAACACAAAAACAGCATATTGTCACAGACTATCAAAGATTATCAAATGAAGTGGCAAGTTGTACATCGACGGTTGCGAGTTTAACTGACCTGTTAGCAACTCAAAAACAAGATCAAGCTATAGCAAAAACCAACTATGATCTGTCTTTAAGCGAATACTTTGAAGATGAAGTCACATTTGAAGCGTGTAAGTTGTCACCTCAAGATATGCTTGTGTTAGAAGAAAAAATCAAGCATTATGAGCAGGAATGTTATGCGTGTGAGCAGTTGATTAAGACGTTAAAATCAGACCTTCTAGACGTTACACGTGAGAATTTAGTGGAATTATCGACTGTGATTGACTATTCTAAAAATCAAATTGAGAATCTGATGAAACAGTTAACGATGATGGAGACGACGATTACATACAATGAAGAGGTGTTGTCACAAATCTTAAACCGATATCAGCGTATTAAGAAGCAAGAGGAACAGTACCGTATTATTGGTGATTTAGCGGATATGGCTAATGGTCGTGGGAATGGCCGCATGACGTTTGAGACGTATGTGTTATCGAGTTATTTTGATGAGGTACTAACGTATAGTAATCAACGTTTACAAAAGATGACGGCACAGCGTTATTATTTACAACGTCGTGAAGAGGTTAAAGGTGGGGGACGCAAGGGGCTAGAGTTAGATGTTTACGATGCTCACACAGCTAAAACGCGTGCGGTCACAACATTATCTGGCGGAGAATCATTTAAAGCTTCACTGGCACTTGCATTAGGACTATCTGACACGGTGCAGCATAATGCAGGGGGAATCCAACTGGATACGATGTTTATTGATGAAGGATTTGGAACACTTGATTCACAATCACTTGATCAGGCGATTGATATCTTAATGGATTTACAAGATAATGGCCGATTAATTGGGGTCATCTCACATGTTAATGAGTTGAAAGAACGAATTCGGGCCAAACTTGTAGTTGAATCAGTAAATCCAGGTAGCCGTGCTTATTTTAAAAAATAAATTGAATCGTAAAAAATCACTAAGGAGAGCTTTTCTCTTTAGTGATTTTTTTATTTTGTCTTGGGTAAAAGGTGAATTTAAAATTAAACGTGGTTCTAGCATTTTAAAGGATCGGTTATTTAATTAGCCTAGTTGATGAGGTTTTGTATAGTCGGAAAAGAAGAATAAAAGATAGGTAAAAAGTAGTTTAAATAACATAACTATTAAATTTTTAATCAAAATTTACTTATTTTTTTGTTTTCAAAGCGTTTACAAAGTGTTTTGAAATTTAAAAAATGATA
>JBOFCV010000422.1:0-4069 GCA_051646305.1 Turicibacter sp. | reverse complement strand
ATGGTGGAGGATGACGGGCTCGAACCGCCGACCCTCTGCTTGTAAGGCAGATGCTCTCCCAGCTGAGCTAATCCTCCTGGGTATCGATGTTGAATGGTGACCCGTACGGGATTCGAACCCGTGTATGCATGCGTGAAAGGCATGTGTGTTAAACCGCTTCACCAACGGGCCTTTTTTCTTTTCTTCCGAAAGCGACTTGACTATCTTAACATGTTTGTCGTTTATTGTCAAACTTTTTTTAAAACTTTTTTTAAAAAAATTCAAAGTCATTTTCAACTTCACTATTTATGTTTGTTTGGTGATTTGTTTTTCGCCTTGTTCTTTAGCGCTCATTTATAATATCATCCATGTCGAATTATGTCAACGCATTTTTTATATTTTTTTTATTTTTTGATTTTTTTATAAAAGTCTATGACTAATTTTAATTATTACTTTCTATATATATACATAGTAATTTACTATCTACCATTCTATTATGTTTAATTTAATCAAAATTACTTATCTAGCTAGTAAATATCTATTGTTAAACGTTGGATATTACAAATATCTTCTTATAACGATTCATTTCCAATCCTCTCAATTTTTGTTGATGCCCTCTCCATCCTATCGATCCTTTCATTTTTTTTGATTAACCTTTGAAGACGTGGTCGATTGTACCGTTGAACAATTATGCATGGTATATTCTCAGTTAAGGCATATGCTAGCATAATTAGAAACACAGTTTTATCTGTCCAACATAAAAATATACTAGCGTGTACGATGATCATCCAGTGACTTAACTCTGCGCGGTAAGATTCAATCAAAAACTTTTTTATATACTTGAGCTGATTCGACTCTAATTGTTTTTTAGAGAAGCCACCTTTCATATATTTACCACCATCTGGTAAGTATTTCTTCCACTTTTTAATTTTAAATATGTTTTCATAAATCGCTCCGTTTTTTTCAATTGGCATTAAGGTGAAAAACCTTTCATATTTATAAAAAATAGAGTCCGGAATTCTTACTAAAAAATAAGGAACATATAAATGAACACCTAGCCAGATCATAGAAAATACCGTTATGATAAAAAATCTCTCTTCATTAATTGTCATAATTTTATGGGTCGCCCTTTCCACTTCACTGTTTTTAATACATACGTTTTAATCAATGAATAGACAAATATACTAATAAAAATAAATAAAAATACTGGAAATAACCAAATTGTTGCTTTTTTAAAACTCCCAATCTTTTGACTAATAACCATCAACTGCTGGACATAGATTACATATAACATCATTGCAATCACTAAGTTAGGAGAATGTAGTAACAAATAATATATGGACAGACAGCCACATATCCAAACAAAAATAAGAACAACCATAGAAAAACTCGTTGTCGTTGCACCACTAGCAAAGTTTTTAGTCCAGCCTTCCATCAACGCATTGAAATTATCATACATTTTAAATCCTATGAGATTACCTCCTAGATAGTTATATAATGGAATGTTTTGTTTCCTTAATAATTGACCGAGTGCCAAATCTTCGATAACTTGGTTTTTAACCGCTTTATGCCCCCCTATCTTTTCGTAATCATGCTTGCTAATCATTATGACAGGTCCAAATAGTCCAATAGCTGTTTTTGTATTTGAAAATATTGAAAATGAGTGCATACCTGCTACTAAGATTAAATTAAAGAAAAGTGAACATTGCTCAAACCAATGATGGACAGTATGAAAGGGTTGGACTGATAATGCTCCTTCTATTTCTAAAAAATGACTCATTAAACATGCAATTGCGCCTTCTTCAAAAATAGTATCAGCATCTACAAATAAATAAACATTACCTTTTGCATTTTTTACGCCTTCAAAACAAGCATATGACTTTCCTACCCAACTAACATCTCGGTCTTTAGCTTCAATCACAGAAACATCAAATAGTTTTGCTACCTTTATCGTATTATCAGTTGAGTGATCATCTACCACGATAATTTCTTTAATTAAGTTTCTTTGCGGCATTAAAGAAGCTAATAATTTAGGTAGACTATGTTCTTCATTGCGTGCTGGAATAATAATCGACAATGATACTAGATCTTCATCTATTGCATTTTTTGTTCCCTTTAAAATAGCACTTTTAGCGTATAGGATTTGGCAAACAATTATTCCTAAGACTGCTTGTATCAGATGGACCATGATTTCACCTCTTTTTCTGATGATGTATTTAGCTGACACAAAAGGAGTGGATTTTTTTATTTGTCATTCCTATTTGTATGAATCTCTCCCCTACTAGATATTTTCTCCTCGCAAATAGCTCCTTATTAAATATCTGATTCAGTGTTCATTGTATAAAAATAACCTAACATTCCATCTCTTAAATTATCTATCGAGCATTCTCCACTCCAGTAGAAATAACGAAGAAAATAACAATTATTATTTACTTATTATGTCAAAACTTAATCCTATTCATTCTCAAAAAACATAGGGATGTGATATTTAAATAAATAAAAGGTGGAAAAGTCCAAAGTATCTTCCCTCCTTTTCTATTTTATAAATTTATCTTTTTAAGCACATATAGATTAAAACAGATCCAACACATGTCAATAATCCATGGCGGATGTAACCAAACACCGGCGTATGTGAGAAAAAAAACTTTAATCCTGATTTTATAAGTACCGAGATTAACAGTCCTATTTCTACTTTGATCACTTTTTTACAAAGATTCATCAACTGAGCATTGTACATCGTTTCGTTTTCACCAAATTCCTACTGCAAATCCCAAATTCCAATCATGTGGGTAATGGCTCCTAAATACAATCACCATAATCCAATTAATAAAATAATTAATGTAGCAAGTATAGTCTCCTACTTAGATTTTTTTAAATTGCCATGCTTTCGTAAAATGTTGCCGTCCGTTCTCTTAAACTTCTAACTCCATCTTTATAATCTTTTCTTTTCTCCATTTTTTTTGATTTTAAACGAAATTGATGCCATTCATTCCCTCTAAGCACCTGTTTATCTATCTTCCCCTTTGTTAAATAATCTCAGGTTTGTATCTGTACATCAATTGCTTTATGTGAATGAAACATGTGCCTATATTCCCGATTAAAATTCTGTTGCCTAAATGATGCCTAACCGTTCTTTCCAATTAATAATTCCCCTATCTCTACCTTTTATCATTCACCATCAGGTATTAAATTATAGATTCATTTTAAGTTAATTTTAAAGCTAATTTTGTTTTATTTAACTTATTTCCATACAAAAATAGGTAATTCCAAAAGTTTAACGTATTTGAAATTACCTATTTTTTTATTTATTTCCTGACTGAACTTTATTGTTGACTCTTTAAATACGGTCCGCTTCTTTTAATTCTCCCACTCTTTACAGCTAAACGGCGTCTCCGCTTATTTCTTTATTAATTTCTTACCTTCTTTGCATTGAGAAAACAATGGACAACTCTCACATTTTGGATTCTTAGCAGTACAATGATAACGTCCAAAGAAAATCATCACATGATGAGCTTTACACCAACGGTCTTCTGGTAAATAACGCATTAACTTTTGTTCAACTTCTAACACACTGTCATCCGCCTTACAAAAACCAAGGCGTTTGCTAATTCGTTCAACATGCGTATCGACTGCAATTCGTGGCACATTAAACCCAACCGATAACACTACGTTTGCTGTTTTTCGCCCTACTCCTGGTAATTTTACCAATTCATCAAAAGTTGATGGAACAATTCCATTATATTTATCCATGATTAGGTGCGATAGGGCGTGAATACTTTTGGCTTTATTTCGAAATAATCCAATTGTTTTTAAATCTTGTTCTAATTGTGGTAATGTTGCATTCATATAATCAAGTGGTGACTTATATTTTTCAAATAGGGTCGCTGTTAATTTATTAACACTCTTATCTGTTGTTTGAGCCGATAATAAAACAGCTAATACTAATTCAAATTCATTACTATAGTTCAACTCACAATGAGCATCAGGAAATAAAGATTCCATAACATCCATGATTTCATTTACTTTCTTTTTTGACAACATTTTACATCCTCATTTCTAATCATTCATCCAATCGTAATAAAATGCAGGG
>JBOFCV010000419.1:0-16504 GCA_051646305.1 Turicibacter sp. | reverse complement strand
ACTTCCATACGCATACATCACATTATTTTGAACAAAAATCATAATCCCGTATGAAAGTTGAATGGCCAAACTAACAAAACCGATACTCGTAATCTCTTTTAAAATCGTTAATTCTAGTTTCAAATGACGTTTTTTTATTTTAATGGTTGAACTGCCCTTGATAAAGTAATACAGAGATACGGTCGTTGATAGCAAAATACTCGCACTTGTCGCAATCGCTGCCCCTTTGACCCCATAATCAAACACAATCACCAGTAAGTAATCTAAAATAATATTAGCAACGGCACCAATTCCAATCATCATCATCGATAAATCTGGTCTTCCATCTGTACGAACAATCGGATTTAATGCGGTTGAAAAAATGTATGGAATCGCAATGAGGTAAAAGACAGTAAAATATTCTTGAGCCAGTGGCATGACAGTCTCATCCGCTCCCAAAATAACCAATAATGGATCACGAATCAAGAGTCCGATCCCCGATAGAATGAACCCAAAAACAAGAATTGCTTTGACAGTCGTCCCTAAATACTGCTCGGCACGCTCGGTGTCTTTTTTTCCGAGGGCAATGGCAATTAAACTGCTCGAACCAATCCCTAACATTAAGCCGATTCCGATGATGACGGTGACGGCTGGCCAGACAATATTAACGGCTGCTAGACCCAATTCTCCTACGCCTTGTCCCACAAATATCCCATCTACAATCGAGTAAATGGTGTTTAACACGACCCCAACGACTGACGCCATCACAAACTTTATCCAAATTTTAACTATATTATCATTTAGCACCTTTTCAATACTCATGTTCAAAGAATCTCCTTTTTAACACGTCATTCTGTAAATTTTCTAAATTATTATATCATCCTATACATAAAATGGAAGAGATATTTTTAGTTTTAGTTAGGTATAGAATCAAAAAAAACAGACATCGTCTGTACTTTTTTGATTCTATCAGGCTAACATGCATTTCTACCTTCATTTCACTACTACTATTGAAAACCTACTCTTCGTTTAAATGCTATTTATGGTTAAAGTACTTAGATTCATCTTTTTTTTACACATTGTCTTTGAAGATAGAGGATAGCGCCACCTATACCTATTGGGATAATAGAAAAGATTAGGAATGAACCAAATAGACCTATCAATTTAAGTACGTAGGGTGAAATAACGATACCTAAAATAGCACTACTAATTAATGCTATCTTATAAGCAGCAAATACACGCCCCACAAGTTCTTGTGGTGTGTTCTTTTGAATGATCGTTGTCATAAGGGTCAGGTAACAACTCGAAATGGCTCCAAGAATAAATAATGTTATTAAACTAACAGATACACTTTGTGCGTTCCCCCAAATAAAATAGCAAATAGATGTTATTACGGTGAAAATAATAAATGGATTTACTAAATCGCCCTCGAACTTTTCTTTAGCTTTTTTTATAATTATCGGTGTTAAAAACCCTCCGAATGCCATAGCATAACTAAAATATAATATTCCATCTGTTCCTATCTGTAATATTTCATCTGCTATATAAACTTTATATATTTCATAAAATCTACCTAATATACTTAAGCTCATAACCGATAATATCAGTAGCATGAAAGTCGGATTTTTCTTAATCACAACAAACCCTTCTTTTCCTGATTTCAGTATTGAACTTTTACTATTTTTTCTTTCAACAACAATATTTGAATATCGTATAAATAGAAATGACAGGGTTGCTACCATAAAGGTCATTGCATTGATAATAAATAAAGGGATTACTCCCACGACCTTAAATATCAATCCTCCTAAAGCTGGAGATAATAATAATGCGATCGTTCCAAGTACTGAAAAAAGAGAATTATATTCTTGCAATTTATCTTTATCAACGATTTCAGGTAACATTGCTACTTCTGCGGTTACATCTATATCGTTGATAGCTTGAAGTAAAAATACAATGGTATAGGCTAAATATAAATTTGTACTATCAACCCATATTAGTGAAAATGCTAAAGGAGCACTGATTGCATTTGCCAATATTACAATATACTTTTTATTATATTTATCTACGACTGCTCCAGATATATATTGGATTGGAATTCTAAGAAATGCTCTTGCAAACCACAATAGCCACTGAACCAACTGAGTTTGTTGTTTCATATAACCAAATTGTTAATGCAAAATTATACAAATGATCCCCTAAAGTTGAAATGAATGAACCAATAGCTAAAGATAAAAAATTTCTATTATTAATTAATTTCATACGTTCCCCTACCTAAATGTAATTAAAGTAATATTAAAATTATCCGATTATCTCATTTTAAAAACTGTCCTTTAGCAGTTCTATAAATTTGAAGTGTTAGCAATTTCCTATTGTTTCTAAAAAAAACATTCTTCACCTTCCATTATTTTATTTTAAAATAAAATATTTCTCCATTATATGCTAATAAACTCGAAAACACAATACTATCTATTCTATTTTAAATTATTATTAATCAAGCATTTATTTATAGGATTTTTGTTATAAAAAATAACATAGCACTTACTACTAAAATTTCTTTCTAGCCTATATCACTCCCACTACTCAACTTCACGCTTAACTCATAGTGATCTTTGATATGATCTAGCTAATCAATCCTTAGAAGATTTTTTTAAACTTAAATTATCTCTAAGACGATTTGAAGTATTTTACCTCACTTTAGAACAACACTAATGCGAAAAGCGTCCTTAAATTAAACATTCCCTAACCCTATCCAATTAACTAACGGTTAATAAAACTTATCTATTCAGGTAAGCCTGGCATCTATCGATCCATAATTTCTGATGTTCTTCTGGTTTAACAATATGATGCGTTAAGTCATGTACCGTTGTAATCTGTTGTTCTTTACACCAACTCAGACACGTTTCATAAAATTTCATACTGTTTTCATCAGCTTCCTCAAAGTAACCATATACAAACTCGTAACCTTTTTGATAAGCTGCGACAAGTCGTGAGTATCCATCAATACATAAGGGCTTATTTTTAAAATAAACACAAGTAATAATGATATCTTCGGGTTTTTGAATCCAACTATTGACATCATTTAATTTTTCTTGATCTACTGTCAACTGTTCAATGTGAATATCATTTATGTTAAGCTTCTTTACTGATACTCGATTTTCATTTGTTTTTATCCACGTATCTTCTCCTCTTAGAAAGCCACTTTGTTTTAATTGATTCTTTGGTATTTGGAGATTATTTTGATAGCTCACCTCTTTGATATATGGATTCCAGTAGACAATCTCTTCAAAAAATTTATTCAATAATTCGATACTCGATCCTTTTTTAAGCAAATCAAAGCTGATGATTTCAGCTATTCCCCCATCTCTTACCAGGTACTCTAAAGTCGCAATCATTTGTTCTTCTTCTATTGCTATCAAAGCTGTTTTATGAAGTAGGCAATCTATCTGTTTAAAATACCTAGCTTCTCTTTTAGTTGCTCGTACTATTTGCATTTCAACCCCTCCTATCTACACTCTAAATATTACCAATACAAATAAGTATATCGTATGATTGGGCCGACAACAATGCGGTTATGACTGCTTTAGCTGTTATAACCGTACACGCATCGCTAGCCTCCTTGGTTTAACTAACGCCTAGCTCATTTTAAATTTTTTTAGAACTTGTTTGAAATTAAAAACTTAGATCCTTTGAAGCGTTAATCAAACTCACCATAAACCTAACTAATATTACAGCATGGCGCTTTACATTCTTATTATCTGATAGGTCAATCACTTATCATAGAACTTACATAGTTAGCTTTTCATTTACAAAATTAAAAACTCAGAACCGTGTTTAAAAAGTTTACACGAATCTGAGTTTTATTTGATTTACAGTTTATAAATGATTTTTTTCTTAAAAGTTTGAACAAGACATTCCTAATTATTGTTTAGTATCGATAGTTAATGTCCCCATAATTAACTACGTACTGATGACCCGGAATTGTGTTGATAATGACAATAGATTGTAATCCATCTTCATAATACCATGAGGCATGACTTACCTCTACTCCCTCACTTAGGTCCCAAACATTCCAATGTGAGTGACAGTAACGTGCATTCACATACGAAGAATCAATTTTTTTCAGCTCTAGTTTTATTTCTAACATATCCCCAATTGCTACCGCCTTTGCTTGATATGATGTATCATGATGCAATGGCATAAGCGTTGAACTCATTCTTAATGTTTGAGACATTCTATTTCCCCCTCATATAATGGTGAAAGGACTGTTTAGCTCTCGTGCTAAATAAACGAAAAGCGAAATGAGTATTTTTTGCTCATGTAGACTTTACAAATTTTTATTAGAGAGTCAATCCTTACCCCTGAATTGTATTTTCTAAAAACGTTTACATTAATATTTTATAATGAAAAGACAATTAAAGATATGGACTATTCATACATTTGTATGGACTTTATTGTTTTCTGTGAATTTATGAACTTATCGATGAAAAAGTGATGCCTCCCACTCTTCAAAACTTCTAAGAGACATCACTCTATCATTTTTATAGTTCAATCCAAATCATTTCACTATCAGCAAGTTCCAATGTTTTAAATAATTGACCTTGTACGTAAAGCGTTGCCCTCTGTGGTGTGATGCTATTATTGTAGACCGCTAATTGTTTAACTTCAGGGAAGTACACACACTCGACTTCCATGTTATCCACATAATATGTTTTCATCACTTCTTCTTTGTGTGCCGCATAGTAAATGGCACGTGTTAGCAAGCGTGCATTTTGTGCACTGTACGGTAAACCTGAAATATAAACTGCTCGTCCACTACCATACTCATTTGTTGAAAGTAGAATATCATTATCTTTCATCGCTAGTATTTGAGTATTTTCACCTTTTTTAAATACACCATTCATGCCGCGACCAAAATCGATATCACCGAGGACATCTTCTAAAATAAAGTGATTTGATGTGAGATGATGATATTTTCGATAACTTAAACCAAAGGTCATCTCTTTATCTACTCCTAAGACATCAAATAACTGGAAGTACTTTCCTTGATTTTGAATAGCAGTTGGCTCTCCAACCCCAATAAATCCTCCTCCATTATAAACCCACTCACGAATCGCTGTGATAATGTCTTCATCTAGCCAATTATCGCCACCACTCCAAGCCGTCATCGCATCACCTGAGTTAATAATAACGCCCACATCACTTGGGATACCACCTGCTTTAATATCTTCAAAGTTTATAAACTCCACATCAAATGACAACCCAGATAATGATTCAAGCACCCCAACATATGAATAAATTTCTTTATACCATAACGCATGTGCCACTTGATTCGTTTGCCAACTACGAATTTTACCCCAACAATTTAAGACTCCAACTTTAAATGGTGCTTTATAACCTTTTGTATCTTTAACTAAATCGTGGAACACATTAAATTCATTGGAAATCTTTTCAACCGTACTCACAAATTCCGGGAATTTTAAAGCAAGTGATAAATATCCGCCGTAACCAATTCGTTGAACAGGACTTTGTAAAATCGCACGTCTCCCTTGAATCCAGTTTTCTTTTGCTTCTTTTACCGGATTTCCTCCTTCATGAAAGACATCAGGGAAGAAATAAGGTAAGAAACGACCTTCCGTATATTTCACGCCTGGAATATCAGAAATCATACGTAATGTTGTTCCATTTCCAACCGAACCGACGACCGCATCAATTCCAATATTTTCAAAGTATTTTCCATAAGGCTCTGTTCCAATCCAGTTGTCCCCTAAGAACATCATCGCCTCTTTACCCGCATTATGCGTCATATCTACGAGTACTTTTGCTTCTTCACATACGAATTTTGATTGAAAATCAATATAATCTAAAAAGGCTTTAGAAGGAATTCGGAATGGATTATTAAAATATCCTTCATCAACGATATGCTCAGCCTTTAATTCATAGCCTTTTTCCTCTTTAAACGCCTCAATCGCTTCATGTGATAACGTTGAACTATAACCAAACCAATCCACAAATTTCTCTTTTTTCATGTCATTATACACCAATGTAAAATGATAGAAGAACGTTGTAAATCGCACCACATCAACTTCTTGATTGCTTGTTAGCCACTGTGCTAAATAGTCTTTAATATGCTGATTCGTTTCAGGATGGCGCATATCATAAGGCATTTCATGATGACGATCCCCCCAATGATTCGTTAAATGATTATACATCTCCGTTGGATCCCAAATTTGATAAACTAAGAAATTCACCGTGTATTCATGGAATAATGTCGCTGTTTTAATGACAACAGATTCGGAATGGGTGTCAAAATACCACGCGTCAGTTTCTAACTCAACACCCGTTGTTCGATCAATAACTTGCCAATAAGTATGATAATCGGTTGGGCTAACTTTAAACTGTTCTTTATAAAGGCCTTTCATAATATCAATACAAACCACTGATTCAAATGCAATAATTGGATCGCTCATCACATACAATTGTTGTAAATCTTGTGGATGACTTTTTGCCCACTCTTGATCATTACGTGTTGTTAAATAGGTCTTATAAACTTTTAGACCGAGTTCTAAAATATCATCACTATACGTTGTACCATCGCTATCTCGCATCGCATCAACTAACCAACGTTTAATCACCTCTTTTAATTGTGATTCTTCTACTGCATCAATAGGTAATGTAAAACGGCTCATTATTTTGTCTTCCTCTCTATCCCTTATTTAAACGTGATGAACACCTCACCCCGTCATCTTTTTAGTTTTATGCTTTCTTATATTTTATAAAATATTTCAAAAAAAATTTTTAGTGAGATGATGGAACCAAACAACGTATACATACAGTAACACCCTCTCACCTTTTTTTAAAAATTGACTACCCTTTTAATCCACCCACATTAACACCTTCTGTTAACTTTTCATTTAAGATCGAATAGATGATGACAATTGGAATAATGACAATAACCATTCCTGCAAATAATGCACCCCAGTCGGTTGAGAAACGTTGAACTTCCATTAAATTTTCAAGTCCTACCGGTAATGTTTTAAACTCATCACTAAAGATAAATGTAAACGCCATCGGAAACTCATTCCAATATGCCATAAAGTTAAAGATAACAATCGTAATAATTCCTGGTTGAATCAAAGGCATAATAACTTTCGTCAACACCTGTAATTTAGTGGCTCCATCCATAACAGCCGCTTCTTCATAACTTCTGGATACGCCACGAATAAAGCTTGCGAGCAAGAAAATCGTAAAGGGTAAATTTGATACGGCATAAATCACACTTAACGCGATTAAATTATCTAATAAATCAAAGTTTTTCAACATCGTGAATAAAGGTACTAAGACATATGTGGCTTGAATAAATAGCCCCGCTGTGAAAACAAAGAATATGAGTTTCGATCCAAAAAACTGATAACGCGCTAAACAATAGGATGCCGGTACGGCGATGATAATCGAAATAAGAACAGCCAAGATGGCAACGAACAAAGAGTTGAAGAAGTATTGCCCCATGTTCGCCTCATTCCAGGCATTGATATAGTTTTGAATGTAGAATGATGAAGGAAGTGACCAAACATCATTGAAAAATTCTTTGCTTGTTTTGAATGACTGAATAATTGTCCAACCAAATGGAACGACGATAATGACAGCAATGATCCAAAGCCATATACGTGTCAAAAGTGCTACTAGTTTACCTTTCATAATCTGCTCCCCTTTCTAGAATTCGATTGCTTCTTTATCTGTTACTTTTTGGATAATGAATGATAAGGTAATGGCTAAGATAAAGACAACCACTGCAATTGCCATCGCATACCCATAATTTGCATTGTTAAACGCCTGCTGGTACATGTAAGTCAGTGGAACTTGCGATGCATTATTTGGTCCGCCTTTTGTCATAACCGTTACAAAGATAAAGGTTAAGTTAAACGCTCCTGTAATAAAGAAGACGAGTGTGACACGAATAATTTGCCAAAGCAAGGGAATGGTAATCTTAATAAATTGCGTTAACTTGCCTGCCCCATCAATATCGGCTGCTTCGTATAAGTCTTGAGGAATTTGATTGATACCTGCCATGTACATCACCATATAGTAACCCGTTGCTTGCCAAACCATGGTGGTAACCAAAGCTCCAAGAACGGTACTTGACTGCCCGAGCCACGTTTGTTTCAAATCGGCAAAACCAACCAAATCAAGTGCGCCATTTAAAATTCCTAGATTATAATCATATAGGTATAAGAATAATACCCCGATAATTACCATTGATAAAATATTAGGGAAGAAAATAATCAGTTTGAAAAACTTTTGTTCTAATTTATGTAGTTTACCTTGCGTTAAGATAACCGCCAAAAACATAGCAAAAACCATCGTAATTAACGGAAAGAAGACAAGGAACCAGATCATATTTTTTAGTGATGTAAAGAAAATGGGATCGGCAAATAAGGTTTGGAAATTTTTTAATCCAACGAATGTCGCATCTCCCCCGAGCCCCGCATATTGAAAGAATGACATATATAATGCTTGTGATAATGGGTAAATAATCAAGACCCCAAATAACAAAACAGCCGGCGCCATACACGCAAATACAAACCATCGATCTTTATTTTTTGAACTATTTTTACTTACTTTTGTTTTCCCAACTAATCGTAACGTACGACTTTTATAACTCATAACTACTCCTCCACCCCTTTTAAATAAAATCGTTTACATTTACTATTTTAACGAATAAAACCTCTTAATTAAATTACTTTTATTGACGGTAGTATGGATTATTTAGATAAGTAACTCAAACATTAGACTTCCTAAGCATTCACTAATCTGTGTCGATGGGCAGACGTTTGTATACGCTATAACTTTATTAAACGATGACTAACACTGATTATGCTTATCCTTAATAGAAACGATTCCTTTGCGCTAAACAAACTGCTGATAGAACGATACATTAAGACATAGCAGTAAACTTAGATGGTCTGGGTCTTCCCATTAAACATTTTAAGGCCTTTAGCATCCCCTGTTAATTTTGATAATATTTCTTCTTATCACCAGGAGGCTAGATAACTAAAAGCATCTGTTTTCAGATAAATAATGGATTAGCTCTAAACGTTTTCAAATTTTAGCCTTCATCACATCTGTTATTCTCATAAAAAAATGATTTCTTAATCAATAAAAAAAAGTACTAAGAGCTCTATCGCTCCTAGTACTTTCTTACATTTCACTCATTATTTACTTTCACGAACTTTATCAGAAGCAATCTCTAATTCTTCAGCCCATTTTTGTGCTGTCATCTCTTTATTCATCACAGCACTAATTGGATTAAATACAGCATCTTTCATATTGATTTCTGTATTTGCTACAATTTCAAATCCAATGGTTACAGGTGATACATTAGGTTGATCAAAGATTTTAAATGAGCTGTAATTAGAGGCTGGAATATAATTTTTAGCCATTTCAATTCCACCCACAACTGGAACAACTGCATGCGCTAATTCGGCATTTAATTGAACAATCTCATCTTTGTATAAATAGCGCATAAATTCTTTTGCCATCTCAACGTTTTTAGCGTCACTAGGAATATACATCTCTTCAATAAATGTTGCCACATATTGAGTATCTCCCTCATTAAACACTGGTGCCGTCATGAATCCCCATTCCCAACCTTCTTGGATAGCATCTTGCATTTCATCTTCATACCAGTTTCCATTTGGTAAAAATACAGCACTACCTTTTAAATGTTCAGTTTGCGCTTGTGTATGATTCATGGCAACTGTTCCTTTCATCAGGTAATCATCAGCTGCGATTTTTTCAAATATTTCTAATGCTTTTACAACTTCAGGATTCTCCCATGCCCCATCTTCAAATGTGAAGATTTTTTCTACAGCTTCAGGGCCTGCGGCACCCGCAATTCCTGGCCATAATAAAGCTTCATTGTAAGTTGGGTGCATTCCTTGATACGTAAACAAATCAATTCCTAGTTCTTTAGACTTGTCACCAATGGCAAAGAATTGATCCCAAGTTGTTGGTACCGTCCATCCATTCTCAGAGAATAACGCTTGGTTGTACCAAAGTCCTGTTACATTGTAATAAAGTGGCGCTAAATAAGTTTTTCCATCTCCATAAGGTGCTGTTAATTTATTATCTAAGAATCCAGGTAATAGTTTATCTTTGATCGGTGTTGTTTCACCTGGTGCTGGTTGAGCTAACACATCAGTTAAATCAACTAATTTTTTATCTTTAATTAAAGCTGGTGCAATCCCCGCATCATTTGTTGAAGCAAAATAAATGAAATCAGGTGCATTTCCGGCAGCAATTTGTGGGCGGATCACATCCCCAATTTTAGCACTTGCAATTAATTCTACTTCTACATTTGGATAATCAGCTTCGAATCGAGTAATCACTTCTTCCCAGAATAATTTTCCATATCCACCTTCAAAGACAGCAACTGTTAGTTTTTCTTTTTCTACGGCTTCTGTTGTTGATGGTGTTTGCGTATCTTTTACTGGTTCAGTCGTTTCTTTACCGCCATCAGATGCATTAGCACATCCCACTAACAATCCGACCATTGCAACAGCACTCAAGATCCAAGATATTCTTTTTTTCACTTTCGTATCCCCCTTATAATAAAATCGCTTACAATAATAGTATAGTGGATGATGGTATACAATTAAATTCATTAATATGACTTAACAATGGACTTTTTTTACGCTTTCTTTGTATTCAGTTGGGCTGGCTCCATAAAACTTTTTAAAGACCCGATTAAAATATAATTGATCCTTAATTCCAACCAATTGCGCGACTTCTTTTACCATTAAATCACGTTCTTTTAACAATTCTTTCGCCTGATAAATTCTGATTTCATTTAAATAATGATTCAACGTACGCCCCGTCTCAGATTTAAATAAGCGGCTTAAGTACGCCTCATTTAAACTCACATAATCTGCCAAATCTTGTAACGTAATTCGATCTTGGTAATTGTCATGAATGAAATTTAAAACAGCACGAATCTCTTGTCGATACTTATCCGCCACCTTCTCAGAAATAATAGGAGACGGTTCAGAAATTTCTTCTACTTCTGTTGTGGTTAGCAAAGGATTAGCGCATGTTAAAAGTTCATCCAATTGTTTAATAACAAACTCATTTAAAATTTTGACCTCACGGTTTAAATAACTTTGAATGTTTTTAACCGCACGATTTTTTAATTGTTCTAACAAGACAACTTGATCTTCCATTTGAATATACATTAAAACTAAGACATCCGTTTGACTCAGGTGAATAATATCAATTTCAATTGTCTCAAACGTCTCGTAAATAATACTATTTAAATAATTGAGCTGCTCTATTCTATTTTCTTGGCTCACACGTAATTGATAGCCATAAATAGGATTTTTAAATAACTGATACTTTTTAGCATATACTGAAATCTCTAACTCACTATAATAAATATCGCCTCTAAATAACGTCGTTAAAAATGACCGTCTCGCTAAATTGAAATTTTCAATATTATTTTCTTGTTCAATTTGACGTGATGTTTTTAATTTACGTTCTTCATAGATAGATTTTTTTATATTTTGTAATGCAATAAGCAGTTCATCAGACTGCAATGTAATTTTTAAATAATAATCCATTGCACCTAACTTCATGGCTTGTCGAACTAATTCGTAATCATCGTGATTACTTAAAACAATCACTTTTGTTGGATAACTACGTTTTTTCATCTCATCAATCAATTCAAGTCCAGTCATTTTTGGCATTTTTAAATCTGTCAAAATGATATCAGGCAGGTTGTTTTCCATAAATCTTAGCGCCTCTTCACCATTTTTACACGTTCCAATAATACTAAATCCTTCTTGCTCCCAATCTAACATACTTTTCAAATAGACACGTACGATTTGCTCGTCATCAACAATTAACACTTTCAACATCTCATGTCCCCCCATTGTTAATATTATAATTGCTTAGGTAGTTGTAAAATAAAAACTGTTCCTTCATTTGGTTTACTGACTACTTTTATATCACCTTTTGAACCATACGTTAATTTAACGCGATCTATAACATTTACAAGTCCAATCGAAGATAATTTTCCATCTAATTTCTCTATTGCTTTAGCTGCCAAAACCTTCTCTACATCAAACCCTACACCATTATCTTCTACATAAATATAAACCCAATTAAGCATATCTCTGACTTTAATGGTTATCATCAAATTATCTTTTTCATTTAAACCATGTAATAGTGCATTCTCAACAATGGGTTGCAAGATAAATTTGACAATTTTGTAGTTGCGACATCCATCTTCAATATCTACCACAAATTCAAAGCAATCTCCATAACGATTTTTTTGAATGGTCATATAATCCGTAACATTTAACAATTCTTGATCAATCGTTACCTTTTCATTTGTATCAATAATTGTTGCTCTTAATAAACGACTTAATGCCCCAATCGTATGACTGATTGGTTTGACATTTGACATATCCGCCATCCATTTAATCGAGTTTAACGTGTTAAATAGAAAATGAGGATTTATTTGTGCCTGAAGCATTTTTAACTCAAGTTGCCGCTCTTTTTCATTTGCCTCTTTCATATCTTCAATTAAATTTTTAATATAAAGAATCATGATATTAAATTCTTTATATAAGTATGTCATCTCATCATTACCATCTTCTTTTTGAGGTGCCATCAATTCAACATCGTTTATCGTTTTCATAATCTTGATTAAGCGATATAGCGGTCGAACAATACTTTGCCATAAAATAAATGAAACAATGGATACAATAATTGTCATACATAATATTCCAAATATGATAAACTTACCAATTGCCATTGCTTCTTCAAAGATATACGAACTTGGCGTTAAGTTAACGAGATACCAATCATTGTAGTTCACAAAATGATAATTAATGATATCCGTCTTAAACGTTTCAGCGCCTGCATACTGTGCATTTAAATATTTTTCATGAATAAATGGGCTGATATCTTCATTTAGATCATCCCCAATTGACGTAATAATATCACCATCTAAATCAAGTAAAGAAATATTTCTAACACCACTTAACATCCCTTTTTTTAAAATATTTTGTAGCTTTTCTTCATGAATCGCAATAAATAAAAATCCCTGATTATAATTTGGATTCCCATTATTAATCTTTAAAAAAATTCCCAAGTATCTTTCATCCCGACTATAAAAACTTTTTTTTATCGATATTTTTTCATTACTTTGTAGTTGATCGATTTGTTCCATGATAAAATCTGAATTAATATATTGGAACCCTTGGGAATATAAGATATCTTTGTCTGTATTGACAATGGCAATTTCTGATGCCAACGTCAATAATGGATAGTTTTGCATAATTATTTTCTCAACATCTCTCATGAATTCTAATCGCTCAGAAATTGTCAATGGTTCCTCTTTAATAAGTCCTTGACGAATAGATGAGGAGAATAATAATTGACTTCTAAAACTCTCAACATCTTGTACAAAAATAGATAAGTTATCAGCTAAAATTTCATTTGTTAAACTAACATAATCTAAATATTTCATTTCCATTGAATCATAAATCAATCTCATCCCAAATCCACCAATAATTAACATCGGTAGAATCGATAACAGTAACATCGTAATAATCAATCGTCCATGAATACTGAATTGTCGAAACCATAACTCAATCCTATTTCTTACATAACTAATAACACCTTTTTTTTGCCTCATCCCCCTAAACTCATCCCCCTAGCACTCCCTCTAGATAACGCTTTCTTGATTATACCACATTTACACAAATCATAGCAACGCTTTATGTAAACGATTACAGATAAAATAGAATAATTTGTCATATTTTTAATTTTTAAATTTAAATAAATTTTATTCAGATGTTTTCCTCTATGAAACTTCAATCCCCTAATTATGAAACTAAAAATTCCAGATGCAAACTTAATTGTATAATACCTTTTTAATCTCCCTCTTCTTCAGTATAGTATTTCTTTAGGATAAAAATGAGTCATTCTTTTTTTACCCTTATAAAATTATGTCTCTATTATTTTTTCACCTAGGGCTCTCTCTAATTTTACAAAAAAAACTTAGAATAAAAGTGATCATCACCTCTAATCTAAGTTTTACATTTATTTTATTTATATTTTTAATCACTTATATATTATCACTTATAAATAGCGATTATTTGATTTACACATCACTATTTTTTCTTCAACTAATTCAGCCATTTTTGCTTTTGCAGGTAAGAAATAGTCTCGTGGATCACTTGCATCTGGATGCTCAGAGAAGTATGATTTCAAACTATCACTAAACATATTTTTCAACTCAGTCGCAACATTAACTTTACAAATTCCACAATCGATAGCCTTTTGAACCATCTCTGTTGGAACACCAGAAGCACCATGTAAGACTAGTGGAACATCAACTACTTCTCTAATTGCCTCAATTCGATCAAAATCTAACTTCGGTGTGCTTTTATACATTCCATGTGCTGTTCCTATAGCAATGGCAAGTGAATCAACACCGGTTTCCCTTACAAACCTAGCCGCATCACTAGGATCTGTTAAATACGCATCAGCTTCATCAACAACCAGGTCATCTTCGCGACCTCCAAGCTTGCCCAGCTCCGCTTCCACCGTTGCTCCAAATTGTTTAGCAAACTCGACCACTTCTTTAACAATTGAAATATTTTCTTCTAATGGATGCTTAGAAGCATCAATCATAACCGAACGACATCCAAGTTCAATTATATTTTTTATTTCTTCTACCTTTTCATGATGATCTAGATGAAAGGTTACTGGAATATGTACATGTTTTGCCATAGCTTCAGCCATTGCGATTAAATTATCTTCTCCTGCATATTTCACCGTTCCAGGCGTAGCTGCTAATATAACGGGTGAATTCAACTTCTTTGCAGTTGTCACAACCGTTTGCATGGTCTCAAGATTATGAATATTAAATGCCGGTACTGCATAACCATGCTCTTTTGCATGGATTAACATTTCTTTTGTATTCACTAACATTATAATCTCCCCCTTATACTAAAATGAGTATATTTTAACGCCCTGTACAACACGATTAACTTCACCTGTTGGGCATGGATTATCCGGTGTTAAATTCAATTGAAGCGATTTTTTCAACGCAATAATTTGACCACATACTAAATATTGTAATCCTAATAAAACTGGATTTTCAATATGGGCTTGATAGCATACATCACCCGCCTGGTGCACATCATTTCTTAACACGACCACGCGATTTTGTTTCTGCTCGCGTCGTAATTCACAAATTAAATCCTCATCATAGGAAACCGCATATTGTTCATTTTGTCTTAAAACAATCGTTAATGTTTTGTCGTTAATAACAGATTTTGGTCCATGTCTGAATCCAAGTGGCGTATCATAATTTGCATTTACCTGACCAGCGGTTAACTCTAATATTTTTAGTGCCATTTCACGTGCGATCCCTTTTAAAGCACCTGCACCTAAAATAATTAAGCGGTCAAACTCATACTCTAGAATAGAATCAAATATCGCTGTATCTTCAAATAAGTCTCTTACATTTTTGCAAACAAGTTCAACTTCAGTACGGATACATTCTATATGTTCTAAATTGAAAACAATTAAATTCGTTAAAATCATCGACGTACAGCTACTTGTCATCGCAAAACTTTTATCGTTTGTTTCAGGTGGCATTAGCAATAATAAAGTCTTCTCATCAGTATGAGACATTTTTGCTAAAGCACCCATTTCATTACATGTAATCACAATATGATAAATGTTTTTCACCAGTTGGTTTGCAAGCTCAACCGCTGCTACACTCTCAGGACTATTTCCAGATCTCGCATAAGAAATCAATAACGTTGGTTTATCCGGTGACAAGTAACTTAACGGGTTCGCCACAATATCAGTGGTAGCAATCGCTCTCACCGTATGCGGGACCGTTTTATTTAATACAGGTTCTACAACCTCCCCTGCAAATGCCGATGTTCCAGCTCCAGTTAAAATAATTTGAAGTTCCTTTTCATTTAAGGCCTGGTTGATAAAGTTCTCAATTCTTTCTTTTTGTTCACATAATTGGTCGCACACCTTCAACCATACATCAGGTTGCTGATAAATTTCACTCGCCGTAAAAATGGCATGTTGATTTTCTAACATTGAAATGTCATAACCAAATCGCTTTTCTTGCACGTTTAATCCCCCTTTGCCATTTATCAAATATTTCTATCTAGCAGCACAATCATTTCTTCTGCTATTACAGTTCTATTTTAACGTTTTTCAAAAATTATAATATAGTTTATCTTGACGACTATATGGACAAAAATTAACGACAAAAATACCTCTTGGTTTCTCTCACCTCTATCTAGTATTTTTAGCATAAAAAAAAGCATGAGATATCACGTTCTCATGCTCCTCTATTATTATAATTGCTATTGTTTTAAAATAAGATTTCAAATTAGTTATCCACACCTGTTATCATAGACACGTTATATAGAGAAATTTTTTTGATACAGTTGAAAACCTTAACTATCTTGAGCTTACGATATCTTTT
>JBOFCV010000415.1:0-3472 GCA_051646305.1 Turicibacter sp. | reverse complement strand
AAAATACATCATAAACCAAGATGTGATATGTTTGAATAAAATCAAATTTTTGATTTCTATGATTTATAAACTTAATCACTTTAAGGACACAATTACTTTTTTTAAACTTTGATGATATATCCTACTACATTAACGGGTCATGAGACGGCATATGAATATCCCGTTCGCTTGTGTCTTCTTTTTTACCTTTTTATTTTATATCGATTGACTTGTTTTTAGCGGCGAAACTTTATACCCGTTTAAATTACTAAATTAACAGGGTTTAGTTAAGATAGTTAAAACATTGAAACCGTTCGATTCTAACACCGTGTGATAGTTTTTCAGTGTCTAACCTGTACTCGCTAAAGACCACAATCGCTTTATCTCTCCTCAAACATCTGATCATTAATCTGTATTTATTTTCTTGATTATAAACATTGAATGCTACCTTTTTGAATATACTATGTGGAGTGGAGGTGTCAAAAATATGATTACAACAATTACTTTGAATCCTGCTTTAGATAAATTAATGTCAACGAATAACCTGATCATTGGTGATACGAATCGCACAGAAATTTTAAGTGCAACGGCTGCTGGAAAGGGGATTGATGTTGCAAAAGTTTTACGTGACTTTAATCGTGAGGTCAATGCAACTGGTTTTCTTGGTGGGATAACAGCACCGATTTTTAGACAGTGCTTTATTGATGAAAAGATTAATGATTGCTTTATTAGTATTGCGGATACAACGCGTACAAATATTCAATTATTTGATAAAGCCGGTCACCGTACCGAATTACTTGAGAAGGGGCCTAAGGTGACTGATGCGGAAGCAAAACAACTCTTGCTAGAAGCTGAAAAACTAGCAAAAGACAGTCGTGTGGTAGCTATTTGCGGCAGTGTCCCGCAAGGGATTGATGAACATTATTTTAAAGAGTTAATTCAAATTGCCAAAGCAAATTGTGAAAAAGTCGTCGTTGACACATCAGGAAAGTTTCTTAAAGTGGCAATTGCACAAAGTCCTAATCTGATTAAACCTAACAAGTTAGAAATGTTAGAACTTATGGGTGTGGCTGAGGCTACAGACGATGAAATTATTGATTTTGCTCTAGATATTTGCAAAAATGGTATTGAATATGTTTTGATTTCATTAGGTAAAGAGGGCGCAATGTTGGTGTCTAATACATCCGTTTTTAAAGCTTTAGCACCGGATGTCGAAGTCAAAAGTACGCTTGGATGCGGGGATACAATGGTTGCTTCTATGTGTATCTCCTTTGTAGAAGGTGACTGTGCTGAGGATATGCTTAAGAAATCAATCGCTTTATCAAGTGCAAATGCCATGACATTTGAAACTGCTCATGTTATTTTAGATGACTACGAAAACTTATTACCCAGATGTGAAGTAACAAAAATTAGATAACGAATATAGTCTCACTTTTTATGTGGGATGAATTTCGATTCAGCGAAAGACTATGTCGTGTCGTCTAATCTTATCCTTCAGGATCGTTTATTCAATGATTATTTTCTTTCTTTTCAGGCCTTTCTTGCCTATCATTTAACTTGTATAAAAAAAGTGATTTCATGTAGTACATACTACTTGGAATCACTTTTTATTTAGTACCAGGATAAACTGAAGTGATTAAAAAAATCATAAACGGGCCCCATTTCCCATCTATGATTTAAGTAACCTATATGTAAACACTAACCTAATTTAATATAACTATTTATGCCAATACTTTTGTTCGCACTTATATTATATATTTTTTCACTAATTTTTATAAGTGTACCTTTGTACACAAGAATAAATTTACTTATATCCCATTTTTAACTTTATATAATCAATTACTACTAAATGTAATATCGAAACAGATAGACTCATAAAGCTACACTAAAGCACTATGATTTCACGTACAAAGTAATACCAGTGACCATCCACACCACAGAGTCTAAAGCCTTCTTCTCCATATTCATTTAATTTATCTGTTAATTGTTGATCTAATCTTGCTTCTTCTAAGTTTAATGTCTTTTTAATTTCAATATTAATTTGTTCTAAACGATATTCGAATTTTTTCATTATTTTATCTCCTATTATGTATGATTAGATATAGACATTATAGGTAGCAGATCCTAAAAATATGACTAAAAGTATAAATATTTATTAAATTATTATCCTTTATTCTTCCTTTTAAAGTATTCACCGTTTTAGTCGCCACTAATAGCAGATTTATTTCTCATACCTAATTTAATAGAACGTTACTTTTTTTGTTAATCTTTCAAGATTACCTTAATGACACTTATAAAAGATGACTTACTCTAAGCCAACTTTGTATCTTCCCTCTTTGAATATCTTACATTCGTGAAGTTCAAGCTTTATTTTAAATAGAAGCCCATGACAAGAGGCGTATCTCAAAATGAGATACGCCTCTTTATATATTAATTCCATTTTTAATATAGCTACTATTAATTACTGAAACAGCAAGTCAAAACTAGAAGCTTCACGATTCATTGCTGCATTTGCTAACGCCTTTAAACCATCTTCCCCAAGTTGATCCACTGTTCCTGTTGAAACAACTTCTGCATCTGATAATGAACAGATAAAGCGTGTGTAGATATGATTGACAACAGGGAATTTAACTTCAGTTTCTCCACATGATACAAATATATTTTTGCGGTTTCCTTTTATTTTAACTTCCTGTGGCGCTTCATTTATATAGTTAATTAATTCAAATTCTGTTTTCATATTGAGTACCCCTCTCCTATTTGTTGCTTTCTTTGATGAACTAATTATATCTCATTGTGAAATAATATACAATAAGTTTGTGAAAAAAAACTCAATTTTAACGATGAAAACGTATAACATATGATGACTCTTTAAATTTTTGTTTTAACCGTATTTTATTTTAGCATTTTAGTTAGCTATCTAGTTGGCGAATCATTTTTTTTCTCTCTGCTGATTTTTTTCTCAGCATAACTTTTAATTATTCCCCATTAATTCACTACATAGTCGTTTGTAGAGATTCAGCTACTGTTTTAGTGGCGTGTCTACAACGTATTTATGAAACTACGTGTACTGGTTCAAGTGGATGGAGTATTTTAAAGAAGAGAAAAAGGTTCTTAAAGAAAAGAACTTTTTAATGCAGGGTATTAGCCCATGAAGATTACAAAACGAGACAGGCATTATTTGTATAATAGAAGTGGTGCTTTGTATTCAAGATGAATACTCTGCTTAATTTGTTGATGACTTTGAGGAGTAATATGTTATAAAAAGATTATTAAGTTTAGAGACACTAAAACACCTCACGAGTGTTGCTGTACTACCTAGGAATATTTCGTCTATCTTGTCATAGACACGATAATGGAAAGTGAACCCCAAAAGGTAGAGAATCTAAAAAAGATCCTCTGCCTTTTATTTTTATGCTATGATTTATCTAACAATTACTGGAGGAATATTTATGGCTGGGATTAGATTTAGTGAAGAACAACAGAGGTTATTATC
>JBOFCV010000411.1:0-5938 GCA_051646305.1 Turicibacter sp. | reverse complement strand
ATACGTTTAACCTGCTAGACATGACTTAGTCGTTTTCATTTGATGACTCAACAAATTTTTATTGATTCTCAAAGACAATTTTCTCCCCTATGCCTCAATAAAAAATCGTTTTATTTCTTTGAATGATTTAGCTGCTTTGATAGCAAGCATTAATTGAATTCGTGCTTTTTGACCATTTAAATTACTAGCAAAAATAACACCTAATTCTTGCAATTGTTGACCACCACCGTCATATCCGTACGATCCTAAAACCCGCCCCATAGGACAACGAGATACTAATACAACAGGTATTTCATGCTCAAGTGCCGATTTAATGCCTTGCATCATCTGTGGGGGAACATTTCCACGCCCCATGCCTTCAATTACAATTCCTTTAACTTTCTTTTCAACTAAAAAGTCTAAAATCATTGAATCCATACCGGAAGCAGTTTTGATTAGATGAACATCTGATTCAATTTCATTTGTGGAGATATGTGGGGTAGGCATAGATGTTTTGTGATAGTATATAACATCATCTTGATCAACAATACCAATAGGACCAAATTCAGATGATTTAAAAGTGTCTAAGCTAAGCGTATGAGTTTTAGTCACTTCTCGTGCAGTATTTACTTCATTATTTAAAACAACTAAGACTCCTTTATTTACAGACTTAGGATGAATGGCTGTACAGATGGCTGCTGCTAAATTACTTGGTCCATCATACCCAAGTTCTGAACCATTTCGCATCGATCCCACGACAACAACTGGTTTTTCGTGAGAAATACATAAATCTAATAAATAGGCAGTTTCTTCTAAATTATCTGTTCCGTGTGTAACAACAACACCTGCAATACATGGTTCATTCAATTTCATTAATACAACATCTTTTAAATCCATCATTTTCTGTGGTGTCATATGAGGACCCGGCAATGTACCAAATTCAACAATATCTAGTTCTGCTAATTGATCAATGTTTGTAACCATCGACATAATATCTTGACTTGACATGGACGGAATGGCTGCTTTAAGACGTGAATCGACTTTCATAGAGATGGTTCCTCCAGTAAAAATCACTGCTACTTTATTATTCATACTCAAATAACCTCCTAGAAGTATAACCTATTAATTACTATACGTTTATCATTTTACCTATCTGTGATGAAAATAACAAGATGTTTAATCTAATAACTGATAAAAATAAATTCTTCATAAACAGTTGCCTTATTCTAAATTAATGCAAACATTCGAAATGAACATCGACATAAATAACGCATGATTCATACATTTTTTAAGTATTTTTACAATAGTACGAACCAATGGATGAATAAATTCAATAAATTTAAAACTAAGCTGAAGATGTCAATAATGACTAAATAGGTAGTCGTTAATCGCGCTGTTCCTTAATTCCTAAAATCTGCTGTCATAGTCAATGAGGGTGTACTTACAGTATTATATCGGGAACTGAACGATGCGCAAGACCTATTACCACGTCATCCAAATGTAGCAATCCAATACTTAAAAAAATACAAACACTCAAGTGTTCTTTATGGCGAGCAATCGCGATTTTTCCACCCGCACTTAAACCGTTTGCATTTGCTGCAACTTGCATAATAGCATCACGTGCAGCACCTGCAACAGCACCCTCATACACATGAGATTCTAAAATGACTTGTGATCGACGAGAGGCCATAATAGAACGCTCGATAATTTTTGGAATCGATTGAATTAAATTTCCTCCAATATCTACCGCAACACCATAGATTTCTTTATCGCGATAAAGTTTTACCAATCGTTCTTCTTCACTTCTTGTTCCCGTCATGGCTAATCGCACCGTTGCCTTCGCAACGTCAATACTTTTTAATTCTGCCAATGGCTACACATCCTTTCAAAAATTTATTTTTATTCGATCTAGCCCTAACAACTAATGAATTCGCACACGAACTATTTTATTCAATGAGATAAAAGGGGAGGGCGTTTTTTGATTTTATCTAACTTAACAATTTGCTACAAAAATACATCACCTAATAAGGGTAAGTGGATTTGAAATGAAAGTCAAAGGTTTTTTACATTTTTGACAGTCTTAAATAAGCGTCTTTTTAGGCACCATTAGTGCCAGCTATTTTTAAAATGAATATCGTATACTGTGGCCAAGTGTAGATTAAGGGTCACATTTAACCATCTGTATTCTATACACTCAAGAGTTGTTAAGCTAAGGATACAGTGAAGGAGGTTTTTTATGCCAACTATCTCTGGATATCTCTATTTTAATGCCGATCGAAAATTTTCGGTAAAAGTCGGTATTGCTAATATCCCTATCATTTTACAAAACACCGTGACAAATGAAGGCGTTGTTGCCTTAACAAAAACCTCAGGAGATTTTTCATTTACCAATGTTCCAAGTGGTTCCTATCGATTAGTAGAAGCCTTCGGGACACTTGGCGGTAGAATTTCACCTGTCGATTTCTCACTTTTCAAAACTATCTTATCAACACCCATTCCAAAAGATCCACCTATCTCTTCAGTCCCCACAAGACCTACGGGCACAACTCGTATTGATTCTATTTCTCCAAATACCATTTTCTTAACTGTTTCTACTTCAAATATTGCAAATTTACTATTTTACGATGGTCCTGTTGTTGATGTACCCATTGCCTTAAATGATGTGATTCCTTCAACTAACAACCTCATTACAGCTGCTTTAAGCGGAAGATTCTTACAAAACCCACCTGGAACGGTGGTCAATACATCTCCTATTGTAAATCCATACGGTGATGTATTAACAGGACCAAATAACGTCGCTGCTCCTCGGTTTAAATATATTCAATATTTAGGAAATAACACCCCGAATGACGGTTACTTATCGCTTGTTAACATTAACACCAATAATACTTTTGGCGTTTGGTGGAATTTAACTAACAAGTTTCCGGGTGATGAGACCGGTGGATTTGAAATTGTCAATGGTGCTAATACGGGGTCTATCTTTTTTCAACAACTCACAAGCATCGCAAGTAACACTAACTATTATTTCTCAACCTGGATTTGTAACTTATGTCGTGCCCCCAATTCACTCGTACCCCCAAAACTTGGTATTCTAATTCAAGACTTATCAGGTAATACTGTCTTTCAAACCGTCTTAACCGCTATTCCATCAACTACGGTTCCAACCTGGAATGAAGTGGGAACATTTTTTAATACGGGACCAGACACCACACTAAAAATCAGTTTTTATAGTGCCGGACCAGCTGCTGCCGGAAATGACTTTGCTATTTCAAATATTAGTTTAGTACCTGTTGTCCCCAAACCTATTTTAACAATTTCACTCACACAAAATAAAGAAATTGCCAACATTTCAGATGAGATTACCTATACATATACCATTGCCAATACAGGCGCAAGTGTTGCTAGAAATATAATATTAACAAATGAATTTAAATCCTTACTTCCTTTTGTGAGTGGGAGTATTTCAATTAATGGGATTTCAATGCCACAACTTGCCTTTACTCAAAATCAATTAACTATTTCTGATATAACAGGTGGGGGAAGTACTCAAATTTCATTTAACGTTAAAACGTTAAATGTTCCACCCATTAATCCTACCTTAACGACTGGCTACTTAACGTATTCATTTTCACCTATCGCGGGAGGAGCAGGAATAGCCATGAGCACCCAGTCAAATACCGTATCAACCAAAATTCTTAACGCTCACTTAGAGACAACGCTGACAACATCACAATCTGAGGTGGGATTAAATGATTTAATCACCTACGCTGTCCACATTACAAATACGGGAGATGTGGCAGTAGGGAACAGTACGTTTACGACTAATTTGTCAGCATCGCTTCGATTTGTTGAAGGTTCAATTAGTTCTCCCTATACCGGGAACTTAACCAGTGGCATTAATATTGGGAATTTGGCAGTAAATGAAATAAAAACATTCACATTTCAAGCGAGAGTTATTTCGATTCCTCCGCAAAATCCTGTGCAGACAACCGGCCTCATGATGTATGAATACAGTACGGCAGCACTAGTTCCACAAATAAGAACAGTCTCTACCGCAACCTCTACCGCGACAACCCAAATTAATTACCTCACGTTGAGTGCTATATTATCTGCCGATAAACTTTCACTTCCAATCTGTGAGATTCTAACGTATTGTCTTGTTCTTACAAATACAGGAAACATCAGTGCCAATCAATTAGTCTTAACCGATATATTCCCTTACAATACATCCTATGTCGATCAATCACTCACTGTGGATGGGGTTATCTATACTGGCAATCCATCCAATGGAATACCGATTGGGACAATTCGTTCAAATGAAACGAAACTTATCTACTTTAAAGTACAAGTGATGCGTGTACCTATCCCAAATCTAATGAACAATTATGCAAGTGTATCCTATTCTTATGTTGTTAATCCGCAAGTAGGTGAGTCTTTAGTCGGATCCATTCAATCCAATACCCTTAGTACACTTGTTTTATTTCACACCTCATTAACCTAATCCCTGACACTTTATACTATTTAACAGAGAGCAACTAATACTTTTTTTATTTAATAGGTTAGTCAATAAAAATGTGCCCGTCTATTGGCTAGCAATTAAATATTTACCCAACATTGTTCTAGTTCATCTCTTTATTCACTACGTTATCAACACCTTATTATATTAATTAAGAAAAATTTCAGCTCTATGAAATCTTTCGAAAGGAATGATGCTATGCCCATCATCAATCGATTTACAACTATTACCAACGGATCTATGGTATTAATAGGAAACACCTTGAATATTACCCGCGTAGGTCCAAATACATGGGCCAGTGGCGCATTTACAACCACTGATGCCACCTTGCAAGTACCAGGATACCCACCTGGGACAACCTTAGACTGGACGAAAAACAGTTCCAGTTCATCATTATCCATATTACCAAACAGTACAATTTTATACGCTCAGCTAATGTGGATTGAATCCTATCCACTATCACAAACAGAAGATACCTATATTACCTTTAAAACCCCCACACAGACGCTACAAATTTTACCCACTGCCTTTGAGGATATAACACTTCAAGGATCCACTACAAAAAATTACTATTGGCGTGCAGCCGACGTCACGCAATATATAACAAGTGGTGGAAATGGTGTTTATACCGTAGGCCATGTCCCAAGCACACTCGATTATTTTAACGACGGAACACGTTGCGGATGGGCGCTTATTATTAGTTATCACAATCAAAATCTTCCTGCTCGTTACTTTAACATTCAATCCGGTTATCACTTAACATCGGCTAGTAATCCCTTAATAAATACCTTAAACAATTTTAAAACACCTTCTTTAGGTGCTAGTCACGGCTATTTATTATATGCCGGAAGTGGCGGGAAACCAACCTCAAATATTATCGTCAATGCTGGAACTACACCGCTTGGAAATCCATTACTCTCACCTACAACTTATAATCAAACCAGTCCATATAATCCCCAAAACAACCTATTTCAAAGTGTTATTAATCAAGCTAATCCCGAATCAATTTCGGTTGGATTACTCAATGAAACAGGCACTTTTGGAACAAATAATAATAACCCCTTTGAACAAACACTTCCTAGTTTTTCAAGAAATATGTTAGATTTAACAGCACTTGACCTCTCTTCTGCGTTAACACCTAATCAAAACGCCTTAACAATCACCACTAGTTGCTTGACAAGTGGGCAAGTCGAAACAATGTTGCAAGCGGTTATGATTGATGTAAATGCCCCAAACTTTGAAACACTCTCAAAAACAGTTGATAAAACCTATACCCAATTATTAGATACACTTACTTATACAATCGTCATTAAAAATACAGGCTTAGTCAGTGCAATTGATCTAATCCTTACGGATGAACCGCCTATCGGAACCTATTTTGTTGAAGCGTCTGTTTACATTAATCAATTCAATGATGTGGGTGCCAATCCTTCTGGAAGTGGG
>JBOFCV010000363.1:0-3935 GCA_051646305.1 Turicibacter sp. | reverse complement strand
AATCCAACTAAACTTTCACTCATTCCCCATGCAAGCGCAATAGTCGTTGCACTACTAACAACGAGTTGCCCCCCTACCACAATGGCTACTAATCCAACAACTGAAAACCCGATACTTTTAGAAAGTGAATAAGATTTTATCTCCTCAGGTTCCTCATTCACTTGACTTCGTGAAGTTAAGGCAAGCTCAATCAAATAGTATACAAATATTCCCATTAGCAACATCAGCATAACACCATCGCCTCGGGTTAAAATATTTTGAGTGTAATGGTGGTAAATCGTATCAAATCCTAATATTAGTAACGATACTGTGGCAAGTAGTGCGAAAGGAAACTCCTTAGCAACAATTGACTTTTTGACAATTAACGGTGAGATAATCGCAGCAACCCCTACAACACCTAATAGATTGAAGATGTTTGATCCCACTACATTTCCAACTGCCATGTCGTTTGATCCTTTGATTGCCCCAATAATACTGACAGCAACTTCAGGCGCACTCGTTCCAAAAGCAACAATCGTTAAACCAATAATTAACGATGGAATCTTCAACGTTTTCGCAATGGATGAGGATCCATCAACAAACCAATCCGCCCCTTTCACCAGACATCCAAATCCAAGCAATAAAAATATATAATCCATTTTAACACCTGCTTTCTTTATATTAGGATAACATCAGTTCTCCCCTTGGTAACATCGTTTTCATGCCCCTTCACATACTTTCATGTATCAGGGATAACCTATTTATTATTGCGAAGAAAACTCTAGTTAATTGTATTCATTGACTAATCGTTGAGCTCCTTTATTAGATAGCTAGATTCATCATTAAATACGATGCATCTCTATTAAAACAGACATTTATTTAACCTATTAGACATCATCGATACCACTCCCGTGCTAAAAATAGAGTTAATAAATCTAATATAATTTTTAATACGTCGCAAATTTAATCAGACTCCTATCTATTAGTGTTTTCAAAATATTAAATATTATTGCGAAAATAAAGAAATAAACCATCAGGTTGGTATTTAAATAAAATCCACTTTACCCTATTCTCATTAACTAAAAAAATTGCTACTGATTAGCTCATATCCATTCATCAAGATCAGAAATTAATATTGCTTAATGTTATAAAGTGGCTTATTATAAAATTTGAACATCTATAAAAATGGGGGGGACACTGATGATCTATTATGACGAGCATAAATTAATGATTCGAGACATGCAAAAAGAAGATGCAACTGTTTTTTTTCAAACCTATTTATCTTATGGCTGGCATCCATCTTTACAAACATATCTAACTTATTATCAAGAACAGATAAATAATAAAAGGAAAGTGTTTGTCGCTGTCTATGAAGGAAATATTGCAGGAATTTGTACACTTGTATTAAATCCATCGGAAGGCCCTTTTGGCCACCAAAATATACCTGAGATCGTTGATTTTGGGGTATTTTTTGATAAGCATCATCGTGGAATTGGCAGTAAACTATTAGATGTGGTGGAAAATGAAGCTTTTAAACTCGCCGACATCGTCTATCTAGCAGTAGGCCTACATTCAGGCTATGGAAAAGCCCAAAGAATGTATATTAAACGTGGTTATATTCCTGATGGATCTGGTGTTTGGTATCAAGGGAAACAATTAGAACAATATGCACCTTGTTCTAATGATGACGATTTACTCTTATTTTTCTCGAAAAATTTAAAATCAGTAAAATAAACCATAAAAAAATACCGATCAGTCGCTCCGGTATTTTTTTTGTGGTTCATTATCCCTATTAACTATCAGATCAATGAGCATCTACCTTAAAATACATCCTCGATTTTAGCTAGACACCCGTTCTTAATCGATAAACCTCAGGTTACTTTCATTGGTCACGTGCAATTAAAAACTTATTACAATTTTATTGTCACCTTGTTCCGTTTGGAAACACAGAATTTGATTATCTAAACTAAATTCAGTCACTTTTCCATTTACTGTGACATCTTTAATTTTCATTCCCGCTTCAATATAACACCAGAATGGGCCTTCACCTAAAGACTTCATTTCTAAACAACCCACACTTCGTTCAATATTTAAAAGACTTAAATAGCTGTTATACTTATCGCTTAGTCCAATAGGGGCTATCCCATCCATAACCGGAACAAATGTTAAGTAGGTAGCCTCTCCGTAATCTAAACTCAATTTAACCGCACTTACGCCTTCTACTCTCGCTATTTTTTTTGTCACGGCATCGAAACAAACCACTTCTTGCGCCCCAAAGCTTGGCAACGTTAAGTCCTCTTCTATTCGCTTTTTATTCTCACATAAATTCAGTGCCATTACCGTGTATCCAAACGGGCTCTCATTGTGAACTTTAAATAATACAGACTCTGTTTGGCAGTTGGACATTAAACAGTCTTCATACGGAAGTGCGGGTTGGTTAAATCTTAATACCTTATGACGATCAATCATCAGTTTATCAAGCTTTGAACTATCGATATCTCGTGGCGCATCACAAATATAAAGCGGACCACCCGAAATAGCTCTCATTAAACTATGTAAATCACTAAATGGATGGTTGGTTTGATACATGTCCCAATCAGGATACGCAAATGTTGACGTAAAGATATTATTCATCCCATTAATATAAAAATGTTCAAGTTGAGCTTCAATTGGTTTTGTAGGGAAGAAGTCATCTGAATTTCGCCACGCGATAAAATCATGGGTATTAAAAATAACATCAGACACATGCGACATGCAATACAAAACCTGATTGTTAAAATATTTACGTCCCGCTTCTTGTAAAGCTTTTTGGTATTTTCCCATAACGGCTGATGGATTTAACTCATTCTCACATAAATGCAAAAGACTTCCTTGTGAATCAACTTTCACTAAGTCAATGCCACTTTCAGATAAGAACTTATAAAATATCTCATAGAATTTAGCAATTTCTTGTTCATTGATAAAGTACCCCTTATCTGTAAAGTATTGTGTGTACGGTGAGTATTTAATAGTCTCATTTGGTGTAAACTCAAACGAATGAGCAAGTGGTCCATTTGGATTAATTCCACCCCAATACCCTTGTAAGGCATGCCATATTCCAAACTCTTTTACCCCATATTCTTCTTTCGCTGTTTGAACTAAATTCACTAAACGCGATGGAAATTTGTCATTTTCAAATATCGAATTGAGATGCATTTCACTTACATCTTGCCAGCCATCATCTAAAATAATATAATACGGATTAATTTGGCGGTCTTTAAACACTTCCAAACAATCAATCATCCCCGCTTCACTTACTTCACGATAAAATACATCCCATGTACACCAACCCAGGTAATCATAATACTTCGGTATCTTTTTATGTTCTCGCAAGTTAAAGCCTTCAATATGCTCTGCTAAGTTCTCTGTTGCACGTTTGATTCCCTCTAAAATACTTTCACACTCGTAAACTTGAACCCCAATGACTAATTCATCAACACATGCTGTGAGTTGCTCAAGCATTAGCCCCTGCTCACTCTGAATAATTCTTGCTTTGATTCCTTTGTTTACGGCAGGAATCACAATGGAGTAACGTGATTTTCCCGCCTCATTTGTATACTGCCCGACAAGTAATTGAACACTTGTTGGGATCTCGTGAACACTTTTCCCATGAATAGGCTTCATCCACCAAAAATCAACGGCTAAATCTAATGCCATCCATTTAGTTAGGTTCACACTTTTTTCTATTTGTAAATCTGAATGTGTAGTAAATAATTTTATTTTCATTATATTCTCCTAGGCTCTCTTATCCTTCTATATCTTTATTAATAAAGTACCATATTCGACATTTGTTGTAAACGTTTTAAAAGGTGTCATTTGATTTTTATTGTCTTCTATTACTCTATAAGATTAGAGGGTTACTAATCGTCATTTGGTAAGCCTCATCCATAAAACAGACCACTTTTATGCTTGTAAAT
>JBOFCV010000318.1:0-4004 GCA_051646305.1 Turicibacter sp. | reverse complement strand
AAAGTTGTTGTATTTCGCCAAATTCTCTATCGTAATTTTGCGCAAAATATCTACTGCCAAATAAATACCGATCTTTAGTGTGAGAGTGCTTATCAATATGCAACCCCTCTTCGCCGTCCATGAACATCAACAATATATTTTTGTCTTTAGTATTGGCAAACTCTTCGGTATTACTTAACATACTGGCTATTGCCAGACCAGCATCGCCTGCTCCATAAGAACCAATAGCAGAATCATAATGCGAAGCAATGGCAATAGTGTCAGTGGAATTGTTATCTTTAAATGCAAAAATATTCCGCATTGGTACGCCTTCGATTTCAAATTCTTGAGTTGTTATCGCATAAGCAGTCGGGATTTGAGTAATAATATAATCACCCACTTGTTTGTTTTCAGGTGAACCAACCGGGTGAACATCTTTGGCAATTTGTTGTAAATGGGTATCAAGTGAAGCTGGGTAGGGGTGAGTAAAAGTATGAGTTTGAAACATCACCAATCCAATAACAATCGCACACAAGCAATACACAAAAATTTTACGAAACATACTTATGAAATACTCTAATTCAATTATTAAAAAATATCAAAACCAACTTGTGTAAAGTCTATTATGATCTTCATTGTAAATATTTGACATAAAATATTATTTGGGTTATAAATGCACTATTACTATTTTTTAAAAACCACTAAATAGTAATGAAAAACCAAAATTTAAATGTAAAATAATTACCTTGGATCAAATACTGCTTGAACATTTAGACACTTTAAAATTTCTAGCTAACTTTAAAGAACTTGTTGAAATACCAAATGAAGACTTACAACCAGAGAATCAAAAAATTGCTACGGTATTATTAAGTCAATAGTAGAATTTTAACAATAGTAAATAATTTTATTTCAACAATTAACAGAAAATATGAAAAGTCTATCAGAATCGAAAATACAAGCAATAGAAAAATTATACAGTATTTGCATTTCGTTAAATAGAACAGATCGACAGATATTAACTGACATAGCAACTCTTGAGCAAACTACTGACCATCGATGCAAATTGAAAATATCAGAAGAGTATTTCAAGTATGACGAGAAAATTAAATACTATTTGTATAACCTTATTGATACTGATCAGAAGTATGAGATAAATAATTCTTTTCAAGAGCTTATTCTACCAAACGAATTAGAACTAGAACATTATGTTGTAAGAATGTATCTTAATGCCAAAGAAAATCATACACAATCAACATTGATAAATATAAATGGAAAAGTAGTTAAGTTTAGTGAAGTTTTTAATAAGTACTTTGATTTGCATGATCTTAAGCAATTACTTGAAAATGACGAAAAGTTTATTGAAGTGGTCTCAAATGAGATTGTTAATAATATAACTATTTCTTATAAAGATGTTTCGGGTAATTTAGAAGCAGAGAAATTATTTCAAGCTGAGATCAAAAGAAGTGTTATTATGGCAGCATTCTCAAATTCATTTCCTGATCTAGTCATGCATTTAGCACATGAGGTAGATTTAAAAACAGCACTTAGAGTTAAACAAATCGAAAGTAAACTTCAGATTGTTAATGAAATTAAAGGTAATATGAAAAAGAAAGGCTGGTTTAGATAAGTTTTAAACTTTTAAAAAAAATACCCTAGAAATTCTAGGGCTTATTGTTAGTTATAATCTGGCGAAGTAGTTACTCATGTCTTGCAGGAATTTGGATAAGCCTACTTTGCGGACATTGGCAATATCGTTGGCGTGATCTGATGGATCTTGACTAGGAATATTGCGTTTACGAATCCAATAGCCAGTTGCTAAACGAATCTTAAATTTTTCATGATCGGTAGGTTTATATTCACCATCGCAGATAAGATCATGAATTAACTTGTAGTAAGATTCATCGCTGGTTAGTCTTGGAATATCTAATGAGTTAATGGTTATGTTCATGTTCATGTTATTTTACCTCTAATATATATTTAGTGAAAGTATACAATGTATAAGCACTTTTTAATTCTGATCGTCTTGAGTAGATTGAATTAAAACTTTGAGCAGGAAGTATTTGTTCTAAGTCATTTATGATACGTTCCAGTTCATAAAGACTCATTCCACCACCGCAAATTGTTGATTGATACGCATTTTTTAAAACTAAGTATTGATACGCACATTCAAATTCTTCGCTTATTGGTACATATCCGATACAAATTAAAAGTAATATTTGAATACTGTAAACTTTTGTAAGCTCAATAGTTGAATCAACACCATTTAAGAGCGTATCAAGTGCATCTGTGAGTAATACAAATTCATCATCAATTGGTTTGTAACATTTGTTTATTGCCTTTTGGAGTGCAGTTTTTAAGTTACTTACCAATATCACTTCTAGACCATAATTGCTTTTTTGTAAAGCACTATCATAGTATTCTACGATAATTTTGGCTTAGAAAAACGCTTGGTGACAGTGAAATATAAGCTTGGTATAATCTTCATATCTATACGCAAGCTGAATAAAATTTTAAAAATACAAAAAAACTTGTCTTAATATATTATATATGTTAAAATTAATACAGACCTCTAAATTATTACAAATTAATTATGAAGAACAGTAAGAATTATTCAGATTATGGTGTTATTATGATTCTAATATTACCTTCAATCTTCAGTATTGTGTTAAGTATTTCCCTACTTCAAACGATTAGTGGATTTAAACCACTTATACCTGCTCCATACACTTGGTTCAGTAATTAAAATATTTAAGTCTGTCTTTACCTCCATTTATAAAATGGAGGTATTTTTAATAGTATAAAATTGGATTATGTTCTTGATTTATAACAATAATTAAAATAAATTTTAAAAAATACAAAAAAATTTAAAATTGAATTGGAAATAGTTAGGTTCTAATTTTGAAATACTCAAATTTTAAATTGAATATAAATTGTAAAATTATTATTAATATGCTATAATTAATAATATATTATAATTTAATTTAAATATGAACATAGAATCATTAATTTTAAAAAAATCAGATACTGCTGGGTTATATACTATGGAGATGAAATCGAAACAAAAAAATACTGAGTATAAAAATACACCTATTGAAAGTGCTGAACATGATTTAGCACATTATCTTATTGAAAAAAATTTAGGTTTTCATTCTCAACCAACATCAATTGAAAATGAAGCCTTGGTTGTTGCAATTCAATTACAATTTTCTGAAGCATGGAAAAAAAGCTATAATGATTTTTTTAATAAAGATTGTAAGTTTTCTACGAACCGTGAAGTAATAATAAATATATTAAATAATGCGGTTAATAGGTATGGAATTTCCAAAAAAAAGAGTTATGTATGTTTAGAAATTTATGACTTAGCTTCTCAATACGCTGTTCAACTTAAGAATCAACGACCAGATATAGTAAATGAATTTGCAAATATCGAAACTGAAGGAAAAGAATTTGAGAATGATGAAAATTATTCAATCTTGTCTACACAGCGTTCGAGTTATCCTAAGGTACTTACTTCTGAAATAATTAAAAACCCAGAACTGGATTCATTGCACACTAAGATACAGGAATTACTAACTAAAGCAAGTGGTTTAAAATAAAAAATATTTAAAATACTGGTGGAGATGGTGGGATTTGCACCCACGTTCAATTGGGTTAAGAGTATCTGGGTTTTTCAGATTAGGCACATATCAAGATTTAATACGGTAACGTCGGTGGAGTTAATCAAGCAAACCCCGACTTACGTATAGACTAAATACGAATAACAAGCCACCTATAAGAACTTGATATAAGGCGCGTATTGGGTATTATAATTAAACCTGTTAGGTCGACATATGCGCGGCCGAGCCTAGCGGGAATAGGGTTCCCGAGCTTAACTACTTAGAACAATTGTTCATCGTAATTAGGCAACTTGGGGAACACCTTGTAGAAGGGTAGCTGCGTAAGCCTCCACGCGATCTACAAATGATTGTGTTTTCTTAGCACTTAAGAAGTGGGTAGTTTGAAGTTTATACTACCAAAAACACCTA
>JBOFCV010000303.1:0-4657 GCA_051646305.1 Turicibacter sp. | reverse complement strand
TATACTGTGCACCAGGGAATGATGGAATGATTGAAGCAACACTTGTTCCAATTGAAGAAACAGATGTAGCTGCATTAACAGCATTTGCACAATCAGAAAATATTGATTTAACGATTGTTGGACCAGAAATGGGGTTGATGGCCGGGGTTGTTAATGAGTTTGAAAAATTAGGGTTACGTGTTTTTGGGCCTTCAAAAGAAGCAGCGTTAATTGAAGGAAGTAAAGCTTTTGCTAAACAGATGATGACTAAGTATCAAATTCCAACCGCTGGATACGGTGAATTTACAGAATTGGAACCAGCTGTTAATTATTTAAAAACACAGTCTATGCCAATTGTCATTAAAGCAGATGGATTAGCTGCAGGAAAAGGTGTTGTGATTTGCCAAACAGAAGAAGAAGCGATTGAAACATTAGAAGCGATGCTTTTACATCGTCAATTCGAAGAAGCTTCATCTAAAGTTGTGATTGAAGAATTCCTTGTTGGGGAAGAATTTTCATTAATGGCATTTGTTTCAAATGAGTTATATAAATCAATGCCTGTTGCAAGAGACTATAAACGTGCTTTTGATAACGATGAGGGATTAAACACAGGTGGAATGGGAAATCATAGTCCGCATCCACTAATTACAGAAGAGGATTATCAAGAAGCTATTCGCTTAGTTATTGAACCGATGACAAAAGCCATGATTGCAGAAGGTATTCCATTCACTGGAATTCTTTACGCAGGCTTAATGAAAACAGAAAAGGGAATTCAAGTGATTGAATTCAACGCTCGTTTTGGAGATCCTGAAACTGAAGTCTTATTACCACGCCTTGAAACAAAACTGACTGACATCATATTTGCGTTACTGGATGGACGCGATATCGAATGTGTTTGGTCAGAACAACCAACGGTCGGAGTTGTTTTAGCGACAAAAGGTTATCCACAGGATTACAAAAAAGGTGCCGTGATCACTGGACTTGATCAATTAGAAAATGTAGATGTCTGTCATATGGGAACAAAACTTATCGACGGAAACTATACAACTAACGGCGGACGAGTTTTATTCGTTGTGGGGAGCGGTGAAAATTTAGAAGCTGCTCGTGAAAATGTTTATCGTGAAATAAAAAAAATTAAGTGCGATGATTTATTCTACCGTACTGACATTGCTAATATTAAATAGCGGGGGAGGGAGATAATCCTTCTCCTTTTCTCTTTTAGGGCCTTAATGGGATTAGTTTGCCAAGAGCCATTCTTAAATAAAGTGTCATATAATAACGTAAATTGAATATATTGATATATAAGTCCTATTAACTTTTAGGATTTTTAAAAGTTATAATAGGACTATAGGATATCCTTATCTCAAAGTAGTTTAATTTTATAGGATATTATCAATAGATACATAGATTTTTAATTTGCATATAAAGACAAATATCTACAAAATATAAAATGTTTGAATAAAGTTCATGTAATGAAAAAAGTGAAATGAAAAATATGCTATAATTATTTGTGAGATATTTTATCGCATGTCATCTTTTATAAAGTGGGTGGAACATATGAGTAAGTTATTATTTACACCAGGGCCAACTAACGTACCTGATGCAATTCGTGAAGTATTAGGACAAGATCTTATTCATCATCGTATGGCTGATTACCATGATTTAATCAAAGATGTGAATGAAAACTTGAAAAAAGTTTTTGATGTTAAAAATGATGTCATCATTTTAACATCATCGGGAACAGGATCAATGGAGTCAACGGTAGTCAACTTATTTTCAACTGGAGATGAAGTTCTAGTTATTAATACAGGTTGGTTTGGAGAGCGATTTATTGATTTAGGAAATGTTTATGGATTAAACGTTCATGTGCTTAATTGTGATTGGGGAAAAAGTTACGAATTGAGTGACGTGGAAGAGATGTTAAAACAGTACCCAAATATAAAAGGTATTTTTGTAACGTATCATGAAACAGCAACGGGTGTTGTTAATAATCTTTCCAAACTTGGAAAGTTAACAAAAGATACGGACCGATTATTAATTGCGGACTGTATTAGCGGAATGGTTGTACAAGAATTCCATTTTGATGATTGGGGTGTTGATTGCGCCGTAGCAAGTAGTCAAAAAGGATTTCATTTACCTCCAGGGTTAAGTTTCGTTGCTTTGAGCGATAAAGCTATTCGTGCAACAGAGCAGTCAAATATTCCGAAGTATTATTGGGAGTATAAAAAATATATAACCTATTATCAAACAAAAGCTGAGCAACCTTTTACACCAGCTATCTCGATTGTTGTGGCATTAAAATCAGCCTTGAATTATCTTTTAAATCAAGGATTAGAAAATGTCATTTCCCAAAAAGTAGCCGTTCGTGAATATACAGAAGAAAAGTTCTCAGAACTTGGATTTGAGTTATTTATTAAAGAGGAATCAATTCGTGGAAATGTTTTAGTTCCCGTCCTAGCACCAGAGTCAGTTGACTTAAGTAAACTAAGTGCTTTGTTAGATTCAAGATATGATTTAACAGTGGCAGGTGGAATGAGTCAATATAGTGGCAAAATGTTACGCGTAGGAATTATTGGTGAAATCACAAAAGTTGAAATTGATTTACTAGTAGCTCGTATTGAACAACTTTTACCAGAATGCACAAAATAAAAGAGTAATGCCTTATCTGTTATTTTTAGTGTGCTAAGAGCTAATAAATGTTTATGAATCATGTTGGTTATCGAATTTGTGATGTCTAACAGTGATATGTATTTTAAAAATTTATAGGGGGTTAAATCCATGAAACCACAATTTGAATTAGAACGTAATACGGCTGTTATCAATTTCTCTGCACATTATTGCAATAGTGAAGATGAATTATTAAATAGTCAAGGTTTTGAACGTGTCTTAACTCGTTTCTTGAATAAGTTAAAAAAGAAAGAAGCTCCTATTTATGAACAAATCGTTTATGTATGTGGCGAAGAAAATATCTCAGCAGAATTAATTTCTTTATTTAAATTATTATTAGTATTAGAAATTAATGAAGTGATGCAGATGAATCGTTCATTTACTGTGCTTTTACAACATAAAGATACATTAATCGAATTTATTGAAGAACTTTACAACTATTGGCGTAGTCTTGAACGTTATAGTGTTATTTATAATAGTTATGAGGGGACTGGAATTCAAAAAATCAAATTTATTGAAGCCAATAATACATTTACGAGTTTGGTTCTTAAAGTATATCGTACGATTGAGGAGCGTTTATTGGGGCATCATCAACACGTTTACCGCCAATTAATCGTTGGGGCTAATGCTGGAATTGTACTAGATGAACTTCAATGGGATATTCCGCTAGATTATATGGGACTTCGTTACCCTGCATTTATCGAATCGATTGTTTTAACGCCACCATTTATCACGTATCCAAAACGTACAACGCGCGATGGTTTATTTGAAGAAGTATTCACAAATCCGTTAGATGGTGTTTATTTAGATCCGAATAACTGGTTTGTTTACCCTGCAAAAGTTGGAACAGCTCTTGCTTACGTGTTCTTCCACCGTGATTTTATGGCACAGGGAATTACAATGTGTAACTTATTTGAGTTAGCAGATTTAGATGAGTGTCGCGATCGTAAACCGGATATTATTTATGTTTATGGTAATAAAGATGCGGAAGATAAAGCTGTTTTCTATCAAGATAAAGCAAATGATATTATGGTTGGATATGCATCTTATAGTGAAGACCATGATTATTTCGGTTATATGAAGAAGATGGTTTTAACCTTATATAATGTAAAAATGATTAATCAGAAAAAACTTCCATTACACGGAGCAATGATTGAGTTAACATTGAAAAATGGGAAACAAAGTAACATTGTGGTAATTGGGGATAGTGGAGCTGGGAAATCGGAAACACTTGAAGCTCTTCGTATGATCGCTGAAGATCAAATTAAGGCGATGAAAATTATTTTCGATGATATGGGAACTTTAGCGATTGAAAATGGTGAAATCCGAGCATACGGAACTGAAATTGGGGCATTTGTTCGTTTAGATGATTTAGATACAGGTTATGCATATCGTACAATTGATCGCAGTATTTTTATGAATCCAGATAAAGTGAATGCACGCATTGTTATTCCAGTTTCAACGTATAAAGATATTACAACAGGTCGCCCAGTGGATATGTTCTTATATGCAAATAACTATGAAGAAGATAGCGAAGATTTTGAATTCTTTAATAACGTTGAAGAAGCAAAAGCTGTATTTGTTCGTGGGGCACGTAAAGCAAAAGGCACAACAACTGAAACTGGATTAGTTGAATCTTATTTTACCAATCCATTTGGACCTGTTCAACTTAAAGACCAAACAGATCCATTAATTGATAAATATTTTGCAACGTTATTTAAAAAGAATATTAAAGTTGGACAATTACGTACTCGTCTTGCTGTTTCAGGTAAAGAACATACTGGACCACGTGATGCGGCTCAAAAATTATTAGCTTATATTAATGAAGAAAAATAATTAGGGGGCTCCTTTTAAAAAATAGTGAATTTTTAATAGAATTCACTATTTTTTTATTTTAGTTGCATAAAATTCAATTTTTTACTTATAATATATTTGTTGTTTTAAATAATTTGTTTGATTGATAACTAAATTCTTTGTTATTTAAATGGTACGTAAAGAAGTGATTTTATTT
>JBOFCV010000296.1:0-7247 GCA_051646305.1 Turicibacter sp. | reverse complement strand
ATAACGTCTTTCCTATTGTTTTTATATCAAATATTAAATCCTCTATCAGTCACCTATTTTCAACAAACAATTATTTACTTATATATATGAACGTTTTAATTTTTTTATGCAACAAATAATTCCTCAAGTGTTAATATATCCCCGCCTTTTGTGGGGAAGGATATATATCTATTCTCTATTAGTCACAATGAAACCACCAATAAACCTCTACTCTAATAGTGGTATAGCATCGCTTACTATCCTTAGCTTATTTTTTATATATAACTTTTTTATACCCGTCTATTTCAATCTCATTGGCCCAAACAAAATGATCTTTAGAAACTTCCACCCACTTTGGTTTATCTAACCGATAATCATGCTCTTCACCAGTATAGACAATAAGCTTTTTCTTTTTTTCAAGCTTTGGATCAGGAATTGGAATAGCTGATAGTAATGATTTAGTATATGGATGTAGTGGATGTAGAAATAACTCTTCTGCAGTCGCTAATTCTACAATTCTTCCTTTATGAATGACCGCTATACGATCTGATATAAAACGAACAACAGATAAATCATGTGCGATAAATAAATAGGTTAGTTCTTTTTCACGCTGTAGTTGTTTTAATAGATTTAATACCTGCGCACGAATTGATACATCAAGGGCTGAAATAGGCTCATCTGCCACAATAAACTCTGGTTCCATTGCCACCGCACGTGCGATACCAATACGTTGTCGTTGTCCCCCAGAAAATTCATGAGGATAACGTGTCGCATGTTCGGGCAATAAACCAACTGAGTTCAGTGCTTCCTCTACTTTTTGTTTGCGATCTGATTCGTCTTTATATAAACCAAAATTATATAAACCTTCTGAAATGATATAATCAATCGTTGCACGCTCATTTAATGAGGCTGCTGGATCTTGGAAAACCATTTGAATGTTTTTTATAATATTTGTATTTAAATGATTACTTATTTTTCCATTTATACGTTGTCCTTTATAAATAATCTCCCCTTTAGACGTTTCATTTATACGGACAATTGCGCGTCCAATTGTAGTTTTCCCCGATCCAGATTCACCAACAAGAGAGAACGTTTCACCTTTGTAAATATCAAAATTAACATCCGAAACAGCTGTGAAATTTTTAAATTTTATCTCTAAATCTTTTATGGTTAACAACACTTCTTTCTCTGACATTACCTAACTCCCCCCGGAACAGTAGCATAAATTGAAACTAATTTTTCATGTAAATTATTAATTGCATTCGGTCTTTGAACTTTTGGTGAACGGGGATCACACAACCATGTTTTGGCATAGTGTGTGTCTGAAAGTTGGAAAAATGGTGGTTCCTCCTCGTAATCAATTTCCATAGCAAATGGATTTCTTGGAGCAAATGCATCACCAATTATCGGATTGTATAACGATGGTGGTGTTCCATCGATTGAATATAATTCTTCACCTTTTGTTCCAAGTTGTGGGAGTGATGATAATAATGCCCACGTATACGGATGAGCTGGGGAATAAAAGATTTCCTCTACATTTCCATACTCAATTACTTGGCCACTGTACATAACTAGGACTCGATCGGCAACATTGGCTACGACGCCTAAATCATGGGTAATATAGACCGTTGTAAATCCATATTCGTCTTGCAGATCCTTAATTAACTGCAAGATTTGCGATTGAATCGTCACATCTAGTGCTGTTGTTGGTTCATCACAAATCAATATTTTCGGACGACAAGCAAGGGCAATAGCAATTACAATTCGTTGTCTCATTCCACCTGAATATTCATGTGGATAGTCATTATATCGCTTCTCAACATCTGTAATACCAACTTTTCTCATTAGTTCTAATGCTTCTTCTTTCGCCTCCTTTTTAGATGCTTTTTGATGTTTAACAATAACTTCAGCAATTTGATAGCCTATTGTTCGAACGGGATTTAAGGAAGTCATCGGATCTTGAAAGACAGTTGCAATTTTAGCTCCTCGAATTTTCTCCCACTCTTTATCTTTCTTTAATTTACTAATATCTTCATTCTCAAATATTATAGTTCCACCTGTAATTTCCCCATTAGATTCTAGCATTCCTGTAAATGATTTAATTAAAACAGATTTCCCTGAACCAGACTCGCCAACAATGGCTAATGTTTCATCTTTCTTTAAATCTAGGGAAATTTTTCTAATCGCATTTAAATAGTGATCACGTACTCTAAATTTTATTTCTAAGTCACGTACTGATAAAACAACATTTTGATTGCTCATATCCTTTCCCCCTTTCTACATATGTGTTCTAGGATCAGCAGCATCTGCCAGTTTCTGACCAATTACATATAGCGAAACTGAGATAAGTGCTAAAACAAGAACAGGTGCCCAAAATAAATGTGGATATCCATTAAAGTAATTTGCATATTTACTAATCATACGACCTAAGGATGGAACATCTACCCCAAGACCAATTCCAAGATATGATAGAAAAACCTCTGTTGAAATAGCAGATGGAATCTCTCTTGAAATTATGGTCATAATGACTGAGAGTTGAAATGGCAATACATTTTTCGTCACCATTCTCATTTTAGGTGTTCCTAAACATTTCGAGGCTAAATTATACTCACGGTCCCTAATAATCATAACTTGCGTCCTAATAAAGTAGGCAATCCCTAACCATCCTGTAATACACATCGCAAAAACTAATTGCCAAAATCCACGTCCCAACGCATACATCAATACAGTCACAATCAAAATATACGGAACACTATTAACAATGTTATATACTTCTAACATAACTTTGTCTAAGTGTTTAGAAATCCCCCATATTCCACCTACAACAACTCCAATCAGTGTATTAATTGTAGTCACAATCATTCCGATTGTTAATGATGTTTTCGTTCCCGCCCATACAACGTCCCAAACTGAGTTTCCTACATCATCGGTCCCAAATGGAAATTGTGCAGAAGGTCCTAGAAAACGCATTTCAGGGTTATTAATATTAGGAACAATTTGAGGATCATATCCTGAAATTGTCGGTTGAACAATCGCAATAGCAGATAATAAGAGAACCAATATTAATAAAAAAACAGTCGTTTTATTTGTAAAAAAAGCACGACTTACCGACTTCCAATAGGAGTAATTCGGTGCTGCAATTCTTTCCGATGCACGTGCGTCATGAGCAACAAATTTAAATTTTGTATTATTCATTAGCGACTTCCCCCTTTGTCATGTAAACTGATACGTGGATCAACAATTGTCAACAATATATCACCCAAGAAAACAGACAAAATAGCAAGCGTCGTGAACATAAACGTAATCCCCATTACCATCGAGTTATTATATATGGCAATAGAATCAGGTAAAATTTTACCCATACCTGGGATACTATAGACAGCTTCTGTAATCATTGCCCCTGCGATACAGAAAATAATAGATCCTGGAATACCGTGTACAATTGGTCCAATTGCGTTCCTTAAAATATGTCTACTAAATATTTCATTGTTGGATAATCCTTTAGACTTTGCAAATTTAACATAGTCCATATTTGATTGATCGACCATATAACGGCGTGTCCACATCATTAACCCCGCTGCTTGTCCTAGTGTTAGTGAAATAACGGGTAAGACATAAGATTTCCAATCGCTAGATCCAAGCATTGGGAACATGCCAGGCAAATCAAAATACTTAGTTCCTAAAAAACGGACAAGACTAATATATGCAAGCGATGGAATTGAAATCATGAAGATAATATACCAATTCCCCAATTTATCAATAAGTTTCCCCTTATGATTAGCCATTTGAACACCAACAGGAATAGCAATAAAATAAACTAAAATAATTGAAATAATTCCAATTGTAAAAGACACCCCCATCATGGATGGATCTTCCTTTATTGTCTTACAGTTCGCATAATTGTCTACAAATTGTTTTTGATCTATATTATCTAATGTGTCCTTATACCGACATGAATATAGGTTTATAGCAGAATTTCCTACTTTTCCATTAGGTAGTGTTTGTTCTATTTGTTTTTTAGCCCCTTGAGAATCTGAAATAACATCTAATATTTCTTCTCCGTTAAACGTAGGATAAGAAATACCCAAACTTAGCGTCACTACATTTTGATGAATAAACGGAAAGTTACCATCAAAATAAATCAAATACTTATTTTCGCAACCTGAACACATGAGTGCTGGTCGATTATTATGATCCTTTCCCACAAATACTCTTCGTTCCAATTCTGGATTATTATCTGTTTGTATTTTATAGGGATGATCAATATTCAATAAATTCCCCCACCAGTTCAAAGCGCGTGTAAATATTGGAATATCTCGGTAAGCAAATGCACTTTTTGAGTCTGGGTATCGTTCCACACTATACCCCTCACTCACTCGTAATGTAATATAGTCTTGTGTTTCCGGTGATTCTGGCAATATGCAAGCACTATACATCTGTGTAGCTGCCCCATATAGCGATTGACAGTAATCATTAATATTATCATAGTCAAGATATCCTAGATTTTCCCATTGTGTATACTGGTAATTTGCATAATCGTCTGGTCTTTTTTGAATCTTTTCAATTAATGGATCTGAAAAGAACACACGATCACGCGGAATAAATGAATAAATCAAAGAAAAGACAATAGTTATTACCATAAAAATTGAAAAGATTGATCGAATTAATCTAGATATTAAGTAGCGTTTCACTTCTATTCCCCCTTTATTTTAATATAATGATATGCAAAAAAGATTAGAGCTAGCCCTAATCTTTTAAGAGCATATCAGATTTTCATACGAATTATTTCCCTAATTTAGATTCCCACTCCGCTTTAATTGCATCACGCTCTGCAGTAGTCACGATTTCATCTGAAACTTGCATTCCTTTAAATTTAGCATCTGACAGACCATATGCACCATATGGTGCTGTGTAAGGAATAACTTTAGATACCGCATAGCCTCCACCTTGAGTGATGTATGGTAAGAAAATACCTGCATCTATTAAATACGCCTCCGCTTTTGCATACAATTCAAATCGTTTATCATTGTCATCTACAACTGCTGCAGCTTTATTTTTTAGACCTTGGAATTCATATAAACCAATTGCCTCTTTAACTGCTGCATCATTTCCAACTTCAGTACCTGTCCAGTTTAAACCAAACCATTTCAACATATCCCCTGAATCAGGATCTACAATATCAACATAAGTTTTAGGATCTCCATAATCTGGTCCCCAGCCTTGCCCAACATAAAGATCACTATTGATTTGGTCTGCTGTTTTCATGGCATTCATACTATCTGAATTAGAAATAATTAAATTAATCGAAACGTAATCTCCAATATTTTCTTCAGTTGACGATTTTAATGCTTGAAGTTGTTTGAATGATTTTTCGCTTTCACCATTCACAATAATATCTAATTGAATAGGGAAATCAACCCCCTGACTCATTAATTCTTCTTTAGCCACTTCCATTAATTCTACAGCAGTACTTGGATTATAATAAGCCATTTGACCATCAGATAAATCAAGCCCTTCTGGATAAAGTGTTGGATTAATTTCAGTTAAAGCTCCTGATACTAAATCCCCATATAACTCGCCTTCACTATTTAAGACGAAATCAGGTTGCGTTAGGGTATTACGTAATCGATTCAATTTTAAATCTTCCCCCACATATTGTGCATTCCCTGCACTAACATCAATGGCACGTAATACCCCTTGACGGAATGCTTTATTTTGTTTGGCCAAAGCAGTATCGGCTTTTTGCTTATCAGTTTGTGATGAAACATCCATTTTCTCGTCCAATACTGACGTGTATGTGTTACGATCAAAAATCCAAGTTATCATATATGTTGTTGAAGTTGTACGCCCAATATAAATATTATCCCCATACTTTTCTTTTGCTGTTTTATAAATAGCAGCATTATCCGTATACACCGGAGCAGATGAGAATTCTCCTTTATCAAAAGAATTAAATATACTATCTGGATCTGACCCATCGTAATATACAAACTTCACAGATGGAATATAATCATGTTCCGCATCCCAGTAATCAGGATTTGCTGCATACTCAATAATTGATTTAGATGTATAATTTTTCAAAATGTACGCACCATTGTAAAGAATACTGTCTGTTGCTACTTTACCAAATTCACATGTTGAAGCATCAGGCGCCCCTAATGCACATCCAGCCCCTTTTGACTCTAAAAATTCTTGATTAATAGGCATCAAAATTGAATAAGTTGAAATGGTATGGAAATATGGTGTTGGCTCAACTAATGTATATTCCAATGTATAATCATCTAACGCTTTAACCCCTACTTCTTCCCACTCAACCTCACCGTTAATATACGCATCTAAATTTTTAATTGTATATTGTACTAAATATAAAGTCTGTGAATTAAAATCTGCAGCATGGTGCAATCCTGTTACGAAATCATGTGCCGTCACTTCTGCGTATTCAACACTATCATCCGTTACCCATTTCACACCTTCACGGATATTAAATGTAAAAACTGTGGCATCATCATTTTGTGTCCAATCAGTTGCTAATGCCCCAACTAGATTTCCATATTGGTCATGTTCAATTAAACCGTCAACAAAATTTGTCGCATGCTCGTTGTCAATTGCTTGGTAGCTGTACACATAATCAAATGATTGTGGATCTGAACTATAAACATAATTGTAGGGATTACGAAAAATTGTTGCTTCGCTAGTCACTTCTGGTGTTTCACTTACTCCTCCATTTTCTGTGTCTGAAGTAGATGATGTTTCACCTGTAGTTGAGTTACTACATCCCCCGGTGAACACCACACAACAAACTGCTAACCATAATAATTTCTTATTCATTTTTGTTCCCTCCTCTTAGTCATCACAAATCCTTGTGATGCTTACGTGTATTATATTTCCATTTTATGGTATTGTAAAGGGACTTTGCCAAAGAAAACGTTTTAAATTCTGTAATTTGTGTTTTAAACGTGTGTTTTCTGTGTCTTTTTTGTGTCTCTATAGATAAAAAGAAAAGGATTATTATTTAAATCCTTATTTTCTATCGCCATATTTGTTACATTTTATGCAGTTACTTTTAAAATGATGATGAAAATATTGTTGTTTTTTTGAAAGACACAACTCAAAATACATTCAATAGTTATCATTTGTTTTTATTTTAATTTACGGTTTAAACTCATAAATACTAAATGACTCATTAAGTTGATATACCTGTAAACTTTTATTATCTTGTTTTAACTTATTTATGATTAGTCCTACAAGGATTATTAAAATTTAAATGT